>JAAUUD010000078.1 GCA_012031655.1 Anaerolineae bacterium
TTCGAGCTGAGCGCTATTGCTGCGGTGGTCCTGGGCGGAACGTCCTGGCCGGGGGCGTGGGCACGGATTGGCGGCACGATTATTGGTGCATTCGTCATCGGGGTTTTGAACAACGGCATGATTATCGAAGGCGTCAGTTCCTTCTGGCAAATGGTGATCACCGGGGTTGTGATTATCCTGGCTGTCATCATTGACCAGGCACAGGAACGTTTACAAAAACGGAATGCCGCTTAGGAAAGGAGTTCCATGGCAAGAACAGCACAGAAAAAAGCGAACGTCGCACCACTCATTCGAAAGAATTAGACCTAAAAAGGATTGAACCATGCAAAAGTGGATTAAACGCTTAACACTTGTTCTGGTGATGGCTGTCGTGTTTGGCGGCATGTTCCAGCGCAGTGCTGCCCCCGCCCTGGCCCAGGAAGACGCAGCCCTGGTCGTGATCATCACCCCCTCGCACGATAACCCCTTCTTCAAGGCCGAAGCCGACATCGCGCAGGCGCGCGCAGAAGAACTGGGCTACGAAACGCTGGTGCTGGTGCACGACGATGACCCGAACCTGCAAGACCAGCACTTTGACGTGGCGATTTCGCAAGGTGCCGCCGCCATCATCCTGGACAACGCCGGGGCGGATGCCTCGATTACGCCCATCCAGCGGGCCAAGGATGCGGGCATCCCGACCTTCCTGATTGACCGCGAAATCAACGTGACCGGGGTGGCAGCGGTGCAGTTGGTCTCCAACAACTACCAGGGCGCGGTGCTGGGTGCAGAATACTTCGTGGAGCTGATGGGCGAAGAAGGCAAGTATGTGGAGCTGCTGGGCCGCGAGACGGACACCAACGCCGCCGTCCGCTCCCAGGGCTACAACGACGTCATTCAGGACTTCCCCGATATGGAACTGGTCGCCCAGCAAACCGCCAACTGGAGCCAGCCCGAAGCCTTTGAAGTGATGGAAACCATCATCCAGGCCAACCCGGACATCAAGGGCGTCATCGCCGGGAACGATACCATGGCGCTGGGCGCGCAGGCTGCCCTCAACGCCGCTGGCCTCACCGATGTGATCGTGGTGGGCTTCGATGGCAGCCCGGATGTGATGGACTCCATCCGGGCTGGCGAGATCGACGGCACCGTTTTGCAGCCCGTCGCCGTCTTCTCTGAGCTGGCCGTGGATTTGGCCCATCGCTACATCCAGACCGGCGAACTGCCCGCAGAAGAAAAAGTCTCCATCGACTGTATTCTGATCACGCCCGAAAACGTGGACGAATATGGCGTCTTCGCGCCGCTCAACTAGGGCGGTGTGAGGCGGAGGTGTGCAGGAACACATTGGGGCGAACCTGCACAGCCTCGCTACACAAAGTCTGGGGAAGTGTTAGCGCACTTCCCCAAGACCACAGTATAAAACTGATTTTTGCAAGCAACTAAGGAAAGAAGCAGCAATGCTGAAGTTTAAGCTAACCCACCCCACGATCTTGCAGGCACTCGGCGCCGCAGGGCACGGTTCCAGAATCCTGATCGCGGACAGCAACTATCCTTTTTCTACCGGATCGCACCCGGCGGCGGAACGCGTGTACCTGAACCTGGCGCCGGGCCTGGTGCAGGTGACTGACGTGCTCAGGGTGTTGGTTGAGGCGGTGCCGGTTGAGGCGCTCCACGCGATTGCCCCCGACGATGGCACCGAACCTTCGATCTTTGCCGAGTATCGCCAGATTTTCCCTGAACATGAACTCCAGACGCTGGGCCGTTTTCCCTTCTATGAAGCAGCACGCTCAGCGGATACCGCGCTGGTGATTGCCACCGGCGAGCAACGCACCTGGGCTTGCATCCTGCTCACGATTGGAGTGATCCAGCCCCCCAAATGACCCTCTATTGATCATGTGAAGGAAGGATGATGATGGATATTCAAACACTGAAGCTGAAATCAGTGGAATATCGCCGGACCATACTTGAAATCATCAAGCAGAGTGGCGCGGGCCATACCGCTGGCAGCCTCTCCTGCACGGATATTCTTAACGTGTTGTACAACCACGTGCTGAACGTCTCTCCGCAGCATTTCACGGATCCAGACCGTGATCGCTACATTCAAAGCAAGGGGCACTCGGTCGAAGCGCTCTATACGGTGCTGGCGGACAAAGGGTTTTACCCCCGTGCTGCCCTGGAGACGCTCAACCAACATCAGTCCCACTTTATCGGGCACCCAACCCGCAAAGTGCCTGGGGTGGAGCAAAACACCGGGGCGCTGGGGCATGGCTTATCGCTGGCGGTGGGGACAGCCCTGGCTGCCAAAAAAGATGGGCGCAGCTATCGCGTGTTTACCCTGCTGGGAGATGGCGAACTGGCCGAAGGCTCCAGTTGGGAAGCCTCTATGACCGCCGCCCACTACGAACTGGATAATCTGGTGGTCATCATCGACCGCAACACCCTGCAAATCACCGGACGCACCGAAGAAGTCAACCGCCTGGAACCCCTGGCCGATAAGTTTCTGGCGTTTGGATATGCGGTGCGGCATGTCGACGGAAACGACATCCCTGCACTGGTGGAGATTTTTGATCAGATTCCGTTCGAAAAGGGCAAACCCAGCCTGATCGTCGCGCACACCATCAAAGGCAAGGGCATCAGCTTCATGGAAGATCAGCGGGCCTGGCACCATAAGGTCCCGAATGATGAACAATTCCAGCGCGCCATGCAGGAACTCGAACAGGCGCACGCGCAAATCGCACAGGGGAGCATAGCATGAAACTCGGCAGACCTAACCTGGAAGTTTTTGCAGCAACCCTGCTGGAACTGGGCACCCAGAACCGGGATGTGCTGGTCGTGACCAGCGATTCGCGCGGTTCTGGCAAGCTGGTCCCCTTTGGCGAAGCCCTGCCCGATCAGATCATCGAGGTGGGGATTGCCGAACAAAACCTGGTCGGGATTTCTGCGGGGCTGGCCTCCGCAGGCAAGCAGGTTTTTGGGGTATCTCCGGCTTGCTTCCTGACCGCCCGCGCCCTGGAACAGATCAAAACGACGTGGCCTACTCCGATAATCCGGTGAAGGTGATCGGCATCAGCGCGGGGGTGAGCTACGGCGCGCTGGGGTCTACCCACCACTCCCTGCACGATTACGCCGCCCTGCGGGCCATCAACAATATTGATATTGTCGCCCCGGCGGATAACTTCGAAACGCGGGCAGTCATCCGCGCTGCGCTGGCCACCCCCGCCCGCTCTACATTCGCTTCGGCAAAAAGCAATGCACGAGCTCCACGCGCCAGACGCAACCTTCCAGATTGGCCGGGCCATCACCCTGCGCGAAGGCTCGGATGTTACTTTTATCGCGATTGGCGAGCCGCTGGAACCGGCGCTGCTGGCCGCGGAAAAGCTCGCGGCGGAAGATGGCTTGGCGGTTGGCGTCATCAGCATGCACACCCTCAAGCCCTTTGATACCGCAGCACTGCTGCACGTCGCCCGCCACACCCGCGCGCTGATCACAGTCGAGGAGCACAGCATCTACGGCGGCCTGGGCGAAACCTGCGCCGGAATCCTGATGCAGCAACGGCTCTGCCTGCCTTTCCGGGTGGTGGGTATTCCAGATGAATACACGGTCACTGGCAGCCAGACCGAGATCTTTAATTATTATGGGATTTCCCCCGAGGGGCTGGCCCAGACCGCCCGCAACCTTCTGGCGCAGGAGGAAGCCGCATGAGCACCATCCTGGCGGTTGACCAGAGCACCTCGGCCACCAAAGCCCTGTTGTTTGACGCCAGCGGCCACGTGCTGGATAAAACCGCACTGGACCACACCCAGATTTACCCGCAACCCGGCTGGGTCGAGCACGATGCAGAGCAAATTTATCAAAACACGCTCCAGGTGTTGCGGGTTTTGCTGGCGCGGAATCCACAGCAGCACGGCAACCTGGCCTATCTGAGCATCACCAACCAGCGCGAGACCTTCGTGATTTTTGAGAAAGACACCGGCAAGCCGCTCCATAACGCGATTGTGTGGCAGTGCCGCCGAGGGGAACCCTTTTGCGCAGCGCTGGAAGCCAACGGGCACGGCCCTCAGGTCCAGGCCATCAGCGGGCTAAAGATCGACACCTACTTTCCTGCCAGTAAAATCACCTGGCTGTTGGAGCAACACCCAGACCTGCGGCCAAAGCTGGAGTCTGGCGCGGCCCTGCTGGGTACGATGGATGCTTACCTGATCTACCGCCTGACGAACGGCGCGGTGTTCGCCAGCGACCACACCAACGCCTGCCGTACCCTGCTCTACGACATCAACACCCTGGCCTGGAGCGCGGCACTCTGTGGCCTGTTCCGGGTCCCACGCCACGCCTTGCCCGAAGTGCGCGAAAGCAGCGCCCACTTTGGCGAAACGGACCTGGGCGGGTTGCTGGCCCAGCCCATCCCGATTTGCGGTGTGATGGGCGACTCTCAGGCGGCGCTCTTCGCGGAACATTGTTTTGCCCCGGGGCAAGCCAAGGTCACCTTTGGCACTGGCTCATCCGTGCTGCTTAACATTGGCCAGGCAATCATCCATTCGCCCAACGGCATCGTGACGACGCTGGGCTGGGTCTATCAGGGGCAGCCCACCTACGCTTCGAAGGCATCATCAATTTTACAGGCGCCACCCTCACCTGGATGCGCGACCAGATGCAGGTCATCAGCAACCCGGCTGAAACCGAGGAACTGGCCCTGGCGATTGCGGATAATGGCGGGGTTTATCTGGTGCCGGCCTTTGTTGGGCTGAGTGCCCCCTATTGGAAGCCCAACGCCAGGGCCGCCATCCTGGGCCTGACACCCGCCGCCACCAGGCACCATCTTGTACGCGCTGCGCTGGAGTCCATCGCCTATCAGGTGAAGGATGTGCTGGGCTTGATGGTGGCGGACGCCGGGATTGACTTGCAGCGTGTGCATGGCGACGGCGGCATGGTGAACAACCGCTTTCTGATGCAGTTCGTCGCGGATATGATCCGCTACCCGCTGCGGGCCTCGCGCCTGCCAGAACTCTCTGCGCTGGGGGCAGTGAGTGTCTGGCTTGCTGGGCACTGGCGTTTACCGCTCGCTGGCTGGGCTGGAGGCGCTACCCCACACCTTTGAAGACTATATGCCGCTGATGGACGAAGCGACCGTCCAGCACCACTACGCGGGCTGGCAGGCTGCTGTTCAGCAGGTCATTAACTGAAAAAAATAAGCCGCTAAGCCGGCGAAAGGACCCTTGAAAATGGCTGATTTACGCTTTGGCGCTGGCCTGTGGATGTTCGGCCAGTTTGTGGACCGCTACGCAGCGGACGGCTATGGCCCGGCCCGCAGCACTCTGGATACCATTCACCTGGCTGGGCAGGTGGGGGCAATCGAAGTGGTGGACATTAACTACCCCTTTGATGGCGCAACCCTTCAGGAAGTCACAGCGGCTTTTGCGCGCAACAACCTCAAAGCCCACGCCGTTACCCCGCACATTTACATGCAAAAGCATGTGCGCGGCGCCCTGACCCACCCCGACCCCCAGGTGCGCGAGCGCATCTTCGATCTTTACAAAGAAGGGATTGATGTGGCGCGGGAGTTGGGCGCCCACTACGTCAAATTCTGGCCAGGGCAGGACGGCTTTGATTACCCATTCCAGGCCGATTACCGCGAACTGTGGGACCGCTCGGTGGAAGGAGTGCGCCGGATCGCAGAATATGCACCGGACATGCAGTTTGCGATTGAATACAAGTTCAAGGAACCGCGCACCCACATGTTTTTTGCGACTGCCGCCAAGACCCTTCTGGCCATCCAGGCGATGGGCGTGGATAATGTTGGGCTGGTGATGGACGTGGGGCACTCCTTCTTGCCAAAGAAACCCCCGCCGAAGTCATCTACCTGGCCCACCGGCTCGGCAAGTTAACCAGCATCGAGATCAACGACAATTGGCGCGAATGGGATGATGACCTGACGGTGGGTTCCATCCACCTGATCGAAACGCTCGAAGCCCTGCTGGCCGTGCGCGAAATCGGCTGGGCTCAACCCATCCTGCTGGATCAGTTCCCCTTCCGCGAAGACCCGGTGCAGGCTGCCCGCGCCAGCATCAACACCATCCAGAAGCTGTATGGCGTGCTGGATCGGCTTGATATGCAGGCCTTGCGGCAGGCCCAGGCCCAGCAAGACGCGCTGGCCGCCCAACAACTGGTCCTCGACCTCCTGCTGGGCTAAGTTCACCGAGGCGGGGGCTTCTGAGCCATGCTTGTGGCAACCCGCTCTGTTCTGGCTCACGGATACGTCCTGCCCGGTTACCTCATTTAAGGCTGCATCGTGGTCTCGGTCCAGGCCGAGGCCACCCCAGCGCTGGATAGCGCCGACCTGCGCACGATGGATGCCACGGCGCTCTACAACACCATTGCACGCGGGCGCTACGGCACCACGATGGCGGCCTTCAGCGCACAAGAAGGCGGCATCCTGACCCCGCAGGAGATTAACAACCTGCTGGCCCTCATTCAATATGGGTCGTGGCCCTATGTGCAAGGCGTGGTGGCGGCCCTGGGCCTGACGCCACCCGAGCTTGTGACGCTGGAAGTCACCGAAGCATTGCTTTCCTCGTTGGAAGCGCTACCCAGCAGCGAAAACCTTGGCGCGGGTGTGTCGCTTTATGCGGCCAACTGCGTGGCCTGCCATGGCGCCAACCTGGCAGGCACCCACCTGGCGCCCGCGCTTTCGCCTGCCAGCCTGGATTACGCCGACATGACGCGTATCATCATGCAGGGGGTCAACGGCACCCTGATGGCCGGTTGGGAAGGCCAGCTTTCCGCCACAGAACTCAATGTCGCGTCCAGCGTAACTGTGGAATTCACGAAAATTCCAACGTAACTGTAGAAAACAGAACCCGTTAGCTTTCGAGTTGCCAGTACCTGATCGTGCCATCATAGCTAGCACTGACTATTCCCATACCGTCTGGTTTCCAAGAGAGTGATGTGACAAAATCGGTGTGGTCGGTAAATTCATCAACCACCTCAAATGTAGCACTATCCCAGATTCTTATGGTACTGTCATAACTGCTCGTAGCAATGTGTGCCCCATCTGGGCTCCATACAGCAGCAGTTACTAGGTTATCGTGACCAATTAACTCAGTCAGCAGTTCTTTGTTTTGAACATCCCAAACATAAATCACATAGGATGCCTGAGCATTGTCATTTGCTATTGTCGCTATCCGACTCCCATCTGGACTCCATGCAATCGCTTGATTCGTATGAAAGTCGGGCGGGACATTGTAAAAGCCTCCAGCAGATAGCATGACAAAGCCATCATTGTTTTGTGTTTCCCAGAGGGTTAAGGAAGCATCTAGATTTACAGCAGCTAGCTGAGTTGCATCTGGACTCCAGGCTGTGCTTACTGCACCCTGAAAATTGTCTTGGTAAGTTGAGAGCCAATCACCTGTCTGCGTGTCCCAAGTGGTAACGAAACGATTATCGATACCTTCTGTTGCTGTAACTGCCAAGACGTTTGCGTTGGGCATCCAACTCATAGAAGTTGCACCAAGTGCCGAAAAAGTTGTTTGTATTTGACCAGTCGCAATACTGACAATCTTTATTGTTTCATAGGTTTCAGTATATGCCAAAAATTGACCGTCCGGGCTCCATGCAATAGCAGGCTCGTATTCCGAAACTTCAAACGATTTGACAAAGTCCCGTATGTTCAAATCCAAAACATGAATGACGAACCGACCAGATGTAAACTCCGAAACCGCGACATTATTGTTATTCGGCGACCACAGCACTAAATGGGGACGTTCCAGATTTTGGATGATGACTTCCGAGTTGGTTTGAGCCAAGCTAGTGCTGCTTGGTTCAACGACAGTAACTCCTAGTAGAAGAAGGAAATGAACAAGCATGTTCATCCCGATGTACTTTTGCTTGTTAGATGTTTTACATTCGCGCAAAGATTGATTCTCCATGAAATAGGGGGAGCACCTATCTTTGGTCTCCCCCTACTATACTACTGTAGGACACTATAACGTGCTAAACATCTGATTAACGTACTTGCTATCACTGATTCACATTACTCAGATATGAAGCAAGAAGTGGTAAATAAGAGCTTGTGAAGTATTGCCCAATACCGCGTGCCCAAAAGGCAACACCCGGACTCACATAAGTCTGTCCATTGATTTCAATCCCTGAATGTCCTGTGCCTTCGATGTAAAACTTGGCAATTTCTGTTTCGGGAGAACTAGGGTTATACCAGCTATCCATTACCCAATACATGAACACATCAGCAATAGTCTCCAATAGAGGATTAGGTCCAGCACCGAGACCCGGTCCTAATGTATATCGCCCTGGTATCCAAGTGTCATCCAACCGTTCAGTACTGGGTATGCTGGCAATTGCTGCCATCCCCTTTGAACCTAGATATTGTGATCGCTGTTCTGCAATATGTCCCAGTTCATGAATGATATTGTTGGTAAATATGGCGTGATCCGGTCCACTGATCTCGATCAAGCGATTACTAGTCGCGATTGCAGCAGCCCCAACGTTACGTTGCACAAGTCGGAATTCCAATCCACCAAACATGTTCCTGAAGCCAGCGCCTGTATTGGCAAAAAGTACCCTATCCACAGTGTTTATCGCTTCTAAAAGGAAGTTTAACCGACCTTGTTGTTCCCACTTTTCTGCTGTTATGCCACAAGATGCCGTTAGTATGACACCATATTGCGAGAACAGACTTGTATTGACCTGTGGCTCAATTAACGTAGCAGCCCCGGTCGGAGGAGAAATGCACTCATCACTGCTCTGCTGTGTAGTTGTGCTTGGTGGAGAGAATGCACCCCCTGGAAAACTAGCGATATCCCCGCAACCACTATTCATGTTGTTGACCCAATGCCACATTGCCGTAGGATCGGGTGTGCCGGGGTTGATCACAGGCGGAATGGCAGGGTTGGCGACAGCAGGCGCATAACGCGTACCAATCCCTATGGATGCCATGCCACTAGGGTCGGTGTAGTTGACCGGATTGGCGTGAGCATAAGCGTAGGCATTCATCGACATCGGATCTGCTGGATTGCCTTCCAATGGATCGGGACTGAGAAAAACACCCATCGATGGATCAAGATAGCGTGCCCGCAAATGCACTAACCCATTCGGATCGGTCATTTCACCAGTGTAGCCAAATGGCGTTTGTGGTGTGCCAGTCTGCTCGATCACTTCACCATAGGGCGCATAACTGCGCTGTTCTTGCGTTGTTAGACTGTCGTCCAGCGTTGCCCGCACACTGCCTAACCCATCTTGCAAATGTTGCTTCCACGAGCCATCCGGGTCTTGTTGACTTGGTGGATAGCCAGGGGCGCGCAGTGCGCATGTGGAAAGGTTGGGGCTTTAGCTCGGAGGGGCAACTACGCGAGGAACTCGATCAACTGATTGAGGCTGACGCCCAACAGGCTAGCGGGGCGGGTTGATGCCCGCCCCGGGGAAAAGCCCAATTTAGCGCAGGTGTGCTTCCAGGAAGTACAGCGACTTATCCAGCCCACGTGCAATCTCGGTGAGCAAGTCGGCAGTCACCGCATCGCCGGCATCCGTGGCGGTGTCGATGCCCTGACGGGTGCTGTTGGCCACAGCGGCTACACGGTGCGCCGCAGCTTCCACAAAGCTCTGGCCATCGCCCAGGTCCGTGGGGAACTCGGTCAACTGGCTGGACTCAGCAGCCATGCGCACCGTCCCCAGGGCCACGCCCCCGAGCGCAGTCACGCGTTCGGCCAAATCATCCACATAATCCTCTACTTCCTCTGCAAGCTTGTCAAACAAGAGGTGCAGGGGATAGAAGTGCATCCCGGTGACGTTCCAGTGGGCCTGTTTGAGTTGGCTATGCAGGTCAGCAGTGTTGGCCAGTTCCTGGTTCAGCAAGTCGATCATCTGAGTGCGCACACTGTCTGAGAGGTTGTTGGAGGTGGGATAGGTGCGCGTACGTGCGATTGGGGTATCCATAGGTCAGGCTCCTTCTTGGTCATCCCGAAGGGTATTCATTGGCGAGGAGGGCAGAGAGGATTCCTCTCTACTTTGCTATAAGTATAGAGGATATTAGCGCGCCTAACCTTACGTCTTGATGAGAAGCTCACCCACTTGACAGGCCCATAAATTTACCGTACCCTTTTACAAACGAACGTTCGTTTTTAGGAGGCCTGACTTGACTGCCACCAACAAGGGTGACCGTGCCACAACCACCATCCTTGAGGCCGCCGAACAGCTCTTTCTGGAGCAAGGCTACCACGGAACCAGCATGCGCGAAATCGCCCAGGCAGCAGGCTACAAATCCGCCGCTGGGCTGTACAGCCATTTTCCAGACAAGGAGGCCATTCTGGTTGCGTTGCTGGATGCACGCGACCCCTACGACACTCTGCTAACTATTCTGGAAGCGCTGCAGGCAACCAGTGGCGCCGACTTCCTGGGCCAGCTCTACCGCCTCCTGACGGGCATGTTGCAGCAGCACAGCGGGTTTTTCCGCCTGGTGCTGCTCGATTTACTGGAATTTAACGCTGCGCATGTGCAGGTGTTGATCAGCCGTTTTCAGGGTCCCTTGCTCGAAGTGGTTGCCCGCGTGCAGGGCTACCCAGACATCAACCCGCACCTGCCGACCCTGGTGCTCATCCGGGGGATGGCTGCGCTGGTCATCGGTACCCACATGAGCAGCCAGGTGATGCCCCCGGCTGTGCTCAACCAACTGGACGAAGCCGCCTGGCAAGGTCACCTGAGCCATATCTTGCTGCATGGCATCCTGCGGGCCCCGCCAACACCGCCGCCCCGCCCCGCGAACCATCGGACTGAGTGAGAGGAAGGCTATTGATGATTGCCGCAGTGCAAGTTGAGAACCTGCATAAACACTTTGGCGGGCTACACGTCCTGCGCGGACTGAGCCTGACCGTTCGGGCGGGTGAGATTTATGGCTTGCTGGGCCCCAATGGGGCTGGCAAAAGCACCCTCATCCGCAGCATGATGGGCCTCATCCAGCCAGGCGCCGGACAAATCACGGTGCTGGGCCAGCGAATGCCGCAGAAACGCGTGCTGGCGCAGGTTGGCTACATGACCCAGGCCACCGCGCTCTACCCAGACCTGACGGTTTACCAGAATGTGGCCTTCTTCGCCGGGTTGATGGGCTACAACGACCGCAGCGCCATCCTGGAAGCGCTGGCCCTGGTGGACCTGGCCGACCGCGCCTACAGCCGGGTGGCTACCCTTTCCGGCGGGATGAAACAGCGCGTTTCGCTGGCTTCGGTGCTGGTCCACCGCCCCCGGCTGATCCTGCTGGACGAGCCTACCGTGGGCGTGGACCCCCAACTGCGGGTGCAATTCTGGGAGCATTTCCGGCGGCTCACCGAGGGCGGCGTGACGCTGATCGTCAGCAGCCATGTGATGGACGAGGCCGAACGTTGCACCCGATTGGGCTTCATCCGCGCCGGGCAGGTCCTCATCGAAGGCACCGCCGCCGATATTCGCGCTCAGGCAGGCACGGCCAACCTGGAAGAAGCTTTTTTGCACTTTGCGGCGCAGCATGCGCTCCCAAGCCAATAGAAAAGGGGCTAGCCATGAACTTCACACGGATTGCACACCTCTCGCAACGGGTCATCCGGCAAATTGTGGCGGACCGCCGCTCGCTGCTCCTGATCCTGTTCGTGCCGGTCCTGTTGCTGACAGTGGCCGGGGTGCTCATCCGGCAGGACCAGCAACCTTTGCAGGTCGGGGTGGTGGCAGAGGCCGCCCCACCTGCCGAGGCCCTGCTTGCACGCCTGAACAGCCTGCCCGAAATCGAGGCCCAGGCCCTTTCCGCACAGCAAGCCGAGGAAGAGCTGGCCGATGGCGCACTGGACGCCGTGCTCCGCTGGCAATCAAGCGCCGACCAGCCTGTGCTACAGGTGGAGTACGAAGGCACCGACCCGGCGCGCGCGGCGCTCTCTGGGT
>JAAUUD010000079.1 GCA_012031655.1 Anaerolineae bacterium
CGAAGGCGGCGCGGTGGCCGGGCGGCGCGTCTTGCTGGTGGAGGATTTGGTCACCACAGGGGGCAGTAGCCTCTCGGGGGGTGGAGGCGCTGCGCGAGGCAGGCGCCCTGGTGACTGATTGCCTGGCTATCTTAGCTATGGCCTGCCAGAAGCTGCGCAGAACTTCGCCGCAGCGGGCGTGGCCCTGCACGCCCTCACCGACTTCTCAACGCTGTGGGTCGCCTGGCAGCAGCGTGGCCAACTCAGCGCAGAAGAAAGCCTGGCGATTGCGGCCTGGGCACGCGACCCCCACGCCTCGGCAACCGCCCCAACAGGAGGAAGCCTCATGAATGCGGTGCACAAGTGGCGCCAGCGCTCGGCGGCGGTGGATTCGCTGCTGTGCGTGGGGCTGGATAGTGACCTGGAGCGCCTGCCAGAGCGTTTTCGGCGGACGCGCCGCCCACAATATGCCTTCAACCAATGGATGATCGAGCAAACGCACGCCGTGGCCAGCGCATACAAGCTCAACACAGCGTTTTATGAAGCGCGTGGCGCGCAGGGGTGGCACGAACTGGCGCTGACCCTGGCCGCCCTGCGTCGCCAGCACCCGGAAATCCTCACCATCATTGACGCCAAGCGCGCCGATATCGGCAGCAGCAACGCGGGGTATGTGCGGGCGTTCTTTGATGAACTGGGGGCCGACGCCCTAACCCTCCACCCCTACCTGGGCCGCGAGGCGCTGCAACCCTTTCTGGACCGCGCCGAAAAAGGGTGCATCATCCTGTGCCGCACCTCGAACCCCGGTGCGGGCGAGTTTCAGGATGCGCTGGTGGAGGGCAAACCCCTCTGGCGGCGGGTCGCAGAGCGCGTCGCGGGCGATTGGAACACCCAGGGCAACTGTATGTTGGTGGTGGGCGCCACCTACCCGGCAGAACTGGCCACGGTGCGCGGCATCGTGGGCGAAATGCCGCTGTTGGTGCCGGGCATTGGCGCCCAGGGCGGCGATTTAGGTCAGGTGTTGGCGGGTGGCCTGGACGAGCAGAGCGGCGGGCTGGTGCTGAACGCTTCGCGCGCCATCCTGTGGGCTGGTGACCCTGCCCAGGCCGCCCAAACGCTTTCTGCGCAGATCAACGCAGGGCGCTCAGCCGCGCAACCGCCCAAACAACCCAATGCCGAGTGACTGCGTGCCGATCAGCACCAGGATCATCAGCACCACGGGCAGCACCACGCCCATAATGCGGCGGACCTCGGTGCTCGGTTGCCCGTTCAGGCGGCGATAGATGGCCGGGGCGTGGACCACCACAATCGCAAAAAGCATGGTGGTCCAGTGCCCGGTGAACTGGCCGTAGTACCAATTGCTGTTGTTGACCATCTGGGCGCCCACAGCAGCAGGCCCAGCAGAATTTGCATATCCACAATGCCCGCCCAAGCGGCCATGGCGATGCGCTCCTGCTTGGCTTTGGTGCCGCGCGTGATGAGCGCAAAGGCAAAAAAGATGAACACCAGGCCAGTCGCCAGGATGACCAGGTAGCGCCATCCAGAATGGAATTCGTGCAGAAAGTCGATCATGTCGGTGATGCTCCTCAGGAAGGCGAAAGTTGTCCCCTCAGATCAGGGCGCGCCTATTGTACAATAACACGCAGGGTTTTTCGAGGGATGGACAGACCGCATGAACGACGAACTTCCCCAGTTTCGGCCCGTGGACCCGGCCACCGCGCAAATGTACTGCGAGCGCGTCTTTGTGCACGGCGCCGAAAGCTCCCTGCACGCGCTGGAAAGCTACCCGGATCATCATTTTCGGGCGCTGTTCCGGCTGAGCTACTTCACCCTGGCAGAGGGCGCGCAGGAGCCTTCCAAATCGCAGTGGAACACGCTCAAGAAAAAGATGCGGCGGGTGAACCCCGGCGTGTTTGTCTTTAAGGCGCACGGCACCCAAGCGGCGGAAGACGGCTGGCTGGGGTGGGTGGAGTTTGGGTTTTTCGCGCAGGGGCGGTAGGTCGAACGTGGGGCAAACGGCGCGGGCCTCGTGGCATACTGGCGCCCAGAGATGCAGAAAGCAGAGATGGCGTGAAATACGGGATTCTGGGCGGGACCTTTAACCCGCCGCATATCGGTCATCTGGTGATTGCAGAGACCGCCGCCGATGAGTTGGGGCTGGAGACGGTCTTTTTTGTGCCCGCTGCGGATCCGCCCCACAAGGTGGGCGTGCCGCGCGCCAGCGTGGAAGACCGCGTGAACATGGTGCAACTGGCGATTCACCATAACCCCGCCTTTCGGCTCTCGCGCGCGGATGTCGACCGACCTGGCCCCCACTACACCAACGATATGATCCGCCTGTTTCGGGAGCAGTTCCCTGGCCAGGAGCCGTATTTTTTGATGGGCAGCGATTCGCTGCGCGATTTGCTCTCCTGGTACGAGCCGCAGGGGCTCATCGAGCAGTGCTACCTGGTGGTGATGAGCCGCCCGGTGGTGCCACCGGATATGGATATCCTTTATGCCGAGCTGCCCCTGCTGCGCGAAAAGCTGATTTTCATCCATTCACCGGAGATCAGCATCTCATCGACCAACATCACGGCCCGGCTCAAATCGGGGCGGTCCATCCGCTACCGCGTGCCAGATGCCGTCTGGGAGTATATCTATGCACACGATCTTTACACGCGCTAGCGCGGCCACCAGTGCCGCGCTCCTCGTCCTGATCTTGCTCCTGGGGGTGGCGAGCCTGCCGAGTTCAGCCCAACCGCCAACCGCAACCCTGCCCGCGCCGACCCTGGTGCCGCCGACCCGCGTACCCACGGCCATCCCCGCCGAGCAAAACCCGGTCAACTATTCCGCTGTGGCGGATGTGCAGCAGCGCGGGGTGTTGCGGGTGGGGGTGCGCTATGGCCTGCCGCCCTTTAGCTACCTCAATGAGCGGGCAGCGTTGGTGGGCTACGAAGTGGACATCCTTCGGGCGCTGGCGGTGGACCTGGCCGTGGAGGTCGAGTTCATCCAGGTGACGCGCGAAACCGAACTGGCCATGCTCAATGCGGGCGAGGTCGATGCGCTCATCGGGCAGCAGATCATCACCCGCGAGCGCCAGATGCAGATGGACTTCACGCACCCCTACTACACCAATACCCAGGTGATGGTCGTGCAGGAGACCTCCATCTACGAGAATCCGATCCAGCTCGAAGGCTTGCTAGTAGGCGTGACGGTGGCCACCCGCACCGAAGAAGCGCTCCGCCAATCCGGGTATAACTACGACCTTCGTCTGTACTTCAATGAGTTTGAAGCCTTTAATGCGCTGGAGGCGGGCGAGGTGCAGGCGATGGTGGGGCAATATGAGACGGTGCGGGCGGCGGGGCGGCTGGGCAAGCGCACCATTTTTCCGCCCATCAGCATCGAGCCTTACGCCATCGCACTCCGCCGCCACGATATCAACCTGCGTAACCTCCTGAACCGCACCCTCCAACGCCTGACGGCCAGCGGACGCCATGCCGAAATCCACGCCGTGTGGTTCCCGCAGGAAGAAGAGCCCGACCTGCGCCTGATGGTGCCGGTGTACGAAGCGCTCTATGGTGACCAGCGTGGTTTTGCCGACCTGCCGACCGACCTCCCACGCCCGGCGCGCTCTGTGATGGAGAAAATTCGCAACCGCGAGCCGCTGACCGTGGTGGGCCTGAGCCTGAACCCGGATGCCTCCGCTTTTGAAAACCAGCTAGACACCTTCCACCAGCGTTTAGTCGAGGAAATGGCGTTGCGCTGGGGCGCGACCGTCAATTTTGTGCCCAATACCTGGCTTAACAAGCTGGATATGCTCTTTGGCGGCCAGGCGGACCTGGCGGTGGGCGTGACGCCCATCTGGGATGGCGCAGACCGCTTCGACTATTCCCAGCCCTACTTGCGGCGCGGTAACCGCCTGATGGTGCTGGAAGGCTCGCGCTTCGATAGCTTTGTGCAGATGCGCGGCGGGACCTACGTGGGCTATTGGTATGAAGACGCGGGCATGCGCGAGGAAATCGAGCGCATCGCGGAAGCTTATCGGGTGCGCCCCACGCCCTACGAAGTGCGCTCCGTACGGGAACTGGTGGACCTGTTCAATGCGCGTACGCTGGCGGGCTTCTTTGGGGATGAACTGCGTATTCAGGCGCTGCGCGAGGCCAGTGCCTATTCTGGCCTGCCCTTCACGCTTAGCGAGGAACGCTTTAGCAGTGGCGAACTGGCCCTGGCCTTGCCACGCGCCGACCTGGACTTTCGCTTGCTGGTTGACTGGACCCTGCAAGACATGTTTCGGGATGGCACCTATCAGCGCATTTTCAACGAGACGGTTGGTTTTGGCGACCCGATTGAGATGGTGATTTACCCCGGCAGCAATCCCTTACTGACAGGCGGGCGCTAGCCGGGGCAAACCTCTGCGCGGTGGGTCTATTCGCCGGGTGCGTAGACCAGGGTTTCGGGGTAGAAGCTAAACCAGCCGAACCAGAAGGCCAGGTGCCCACCCAGGCGCAGCAACACGCGCCCGCCGGGGCCCATCAGCCCTTCTTCGGTGATCTGCCAGGGGTTGCCTGCATCATCCACGAGCTGGTCTGGCAGGTCTGTGGCCTCGAAGGTCAGGTCGCCGCGCTGATAGGCGCGCACGGCGGCCCCGCCCGGCTCGAAGAAGTCGCGGTTGGGCGTGGCGCGGCTGATGATCACCACGTTTTCCCCGGCCAGCGTATCGTTGGTGACGCCTTCTTCAACCAGCGTCGCCAGCGGGTAGGCCTTGGGGGTGTCGTTGAGGTTCAGCGCAAAGACCATGTCTTTGTTTTCCTGAGTGGTGGTGTCTTGCTGCCAGACGGGGAACATCAGGTCGGGCGCGTTGAAGTACTCGGTATAGGCGCCGCCGTTGGTGTAGTTGCGGCGGAAGCCCGTATCCAGGCTCAGCACGCTGGTGTTCGGGTGCTCTGCCAGCCAGCTGGCCCAATCGGTGACGACCACCGGCAGCACCTCCAGGCGGACACCTGCCTGGGCCAGCGGCCCCCAGGCGGGCGTGCCGGTCAGCGCGTTCCAGACTGTGTCTGTCTGGCGGTCGTACATCAGCTTGTTAGAGCGCATCAGCATGCCCGTGGAGCCAAATTCGAGGGTGGTTGGCCCCTGGCTTTCGCCATTGATCACCACATCGGGCAGGGTGGCGTCATAGAGCACGCCCGCGCCGCAGAGGGTGCAATAGGCCAGCATCACCGGCACGCCACGCACGCTGCCGCTGGGCATGGTGCGCCGTTCGGTCAGGGGCTCGTCTTCTGGCAGGGCCTCGCGCACGCTGGACCAATCTCCCTCGGCCCACTCGACCGCCTCCACCGCCAGCCAACCTTCGTTGGGGCAGCCTGCCGAAAGGCCATCGACCAGCACCCAGTCATCGCCCTGGCGCTGCATGGCGCGGAAGGGCGATGGGGCGCGGAATTCGCAAACGGGTTCGCTCCCAACTTCCGCATACAGCGGTGTGCTGCCGATGACATCGTTGAACATTTCGTGCCAGTTCAGCAAGCGCAGCGGATAGGCGCGGCTGTCGCCGTTGATGCTCACGCCAAAGACCAGTTCATTTTCAGCGGGATAGCTGCAATCACCTTCCCGGCAGAATTGCGAAAAGCGTTGGCCTTCTTCCAGGGCGGCTTCGGGCGTGATTTGCCGGGCGTTGACCAACGAGGGGATGCCATCCACGCGCACCCCGCCCCACACCGCCTCCAGCATGTTGACCTGGGCACTGGCCTGCACGCCCGGCGCAAAGAAGCGGGCAAAGTTCGGGTCCAGAAAGGTGGCCAGGAGGATGCCTTTAAATTCGTCGTAGTACGGCGGTAGCGGGATGTCGGTGGCAGAGGCCCACTCGAAGTAGCGTTGCCAGTTGGCCGCGAAAGGCTGGTCTGTGAGCTGAGCCAGCGTGCGGAAGACCTCGTTATCGGCATTGGTACGCAGGCGGCGCGAGAAAAAGCCCAGGTCAATCAGCGGCGCGATGTAGAGCGGATCGTTTGCCAGGCGGATAGCGGAGAAAACCGGCGCTACATAGTTTGGTTCGTTGTCTCCACCGGGTGCATTGACCTCTGCGATGAGGCGCAGCATGGTCGCGCGGTAGTTGGTGACGTCGATTTCGGTCTCCTGGGCCTGGCTGGGTGCTGAGACCGGCCCCAATAGGCTCCCCAGCATCACCAGCGCTAGCCCAGCGCGCAAAACGTGCTTCAGGAACATAACCCCTCCCAATAAATGGACAGACCAACGGTGCTTGCAGAAGGGTGAGAGGGAGCCAGGGGGGCAAAGTTTACGCGCCGCGCGTGGGAGCGGGCGAGCGGCGCACAAGCGTAGGGCAAACAGCTAATCGAGGGCCATGATTTCCGCCACCAGCACCGCCCCCAGGTTCACCAACAGGCTCAGACCCAGGCCAATGAGCACCGGGGTGAAGCCTGAGTTGCCGAGCGCCACCCGTGCCAGCGTCAGGCCCACTGCCACCAGATAGAGCATCCCGGTGATGAGGTGGGCCACGCCGTAAACGCGGGTGAAGCGCCCGCGCAGCTTGCGCAGGCCAAAATACCAGTTCCAGCGCTCGTTACGCAGGATGCGCTGCCCGGTGCGGAAAGCGCGCAGCGCTGCCCACACCAGGTAGACGCACAGGAAGAACAGCGCGATGTCGGCGGTGGTCATGGGGTGGGCGGTGGGTCGGGGGGTTTTTCCTGGTGCAGGCGATCTTGCAGGCGTTGCACGTCCTTCTGGACGGCCTTGCGCTGGCTGCCAAACCACCGCCGAAAGCGCCGCCGGGTCATCAGCCAGAGCCGTCGGTAGAACCGATAGCGGTAGATGGCGCGGCGTTGCAGGCTGCGCAGGCGGTCTTCTTCCGTGAGCGGGGCGGTCCACTGGAAGATCATCGAGGCCCAGCTCAGGCCGCCGCCAAAGCCGCTGACCACCACACGGTCGCCGGGCTTCAGGCGGCGTGCTTCGACCGCTTCAGTCAGCGCGATGGGGATTGACGCGGCAGAGGTGTTGCCATAGCGCGCTACGTTGCTAAAAACGCGCTCTTCCGGGATTTTGAGTTGCTTGGCGATGTGGTCGATGATGCGCTGGTTGGCCTGGTGGGGCACCACGAGGTCGATGTTTTCGGCGGTGAGGTTGGCCTTCGCCAGCGCCTCCAGAATGCTTTCGCCAACCACGCGTGTGGCAAAGCGGTAGACTTCGCGCCCGTTCATGTGCAGGTGGTGCAGGCTGCGTTCTGCGATGTGTTCGGTGCCTTGCCCTGGTTGGGTCGCAGGCGCAGCGGGGCATGCTCCACCAGGTACTTGTCCTGACTACCAACGGTGGGCAGGCCCAGCAGGTCCCAGCCAGCCCCATCCGAGCGCAGCACGCTGGAGAGGATGCCGCCGGGCTCGACTTTGCCCTGCAAGACCACCGCGCCGGCCCCATCCCCAAAAAGGATGCAGGTGGTGCGGTCGTTCCAGTCCAGCACGCGCGACATGGTTTCCGCCCCGATGATCAGCGCCACGTTGATGTCGCCGGTGCGGAGCTTGCTGGCGGCCATGTCCATCCCATACACAAAGCCAGAGCAAGCCGCGCTGAGGTCAAAGGCCCCGGCGCGGGTGGCCCCCAGGCGGTCCTGCACCAGGCTGGCCGTGCTGGGGAAGATGTGCTCTGGCGTGGAGGTCGCTACGATGATCAGGTCAACATCGCTGGGCAGGATGTTGGCCACCTTGAGCGCTTGCTGCGCGGCGTGCAGGGCCAGCTCTGTTGTGGATTCGTGGTCGGCAGCGATGCGCCGTTCAGTAATACCCGTGCGGGTGCGGATCCAGTCGTCATCGGTTTCCACGATGGCGGCCAGATCATCGTTGGTGAGGATGCGTTCTGGCAGTGCCTTGCCCCAACCGACGATGTGCGCCTGACGCAGCAAGGGCAGGGGCTGCCCGGTTGCGGCCAGTGCGCCGCTCCCGTTGCGGCCTGGCCGCTTAAGCATGCCCATTTGCATTCGCACCCAGCTTCCCGAAGATCACCACCACGTTGTGCCCGCCAAACCCAAACGAGTTAGACATCACATGGCGCAGGGTTTTCTGGCGGCCCTGGTGCGGCACGTAGTCCAGGTCGCAAGCGGGGTCGGGGTTATCCAGGTTGATGGTGGGCGGGATGAAGTTATCCTGCAACGCCATGATGCTGAAGACCGCCTCTACCGCCGCGCCCGCGCCCATGACGTGCCCGGTCATCGATTTGGTGGAACTCACGGGGATGCTGTAGGCCAGTTCGCCAAAGGTGCGCTTGATGGCCAGCGTTTCCATGGCATCGTTCAGCGGTGTGCTGGTGCCATGGGCGTTGATGTAGTCGATATCCTCTGGTTGCAGGCCCGCATCCTTGAGCGCAAGCTGCATCGCACGCATGGCCCCTTCGCCATCCGAGGCAGGCGCGGTGACGTGATAGGCATCGGAGGTCATGCCGTAGCCTACAACTTCCGCGTAAATGCGAGCGCCGCGTGCTTGGGCATGTTCCAGCGCTTCCAGCACCAGAATAGCCGCCCCTTCGGACATCACAAAGCCGTCCCGGTCGCGGTCGAAGGGGCGCGAGGCGGCTTCGGGGGTTTTGTTGCGGCGCGAGATGGCCGTCATGTTGTTGAAGCCCGCCACCGAGAGCGCGGTAACGCCTGCTTCCGTTGCGCCGGTGATGACGACATCAGCCAGGCCACGCTGGATCCACGCGGCGGACTCGCCAATGGCATTGTTGCCCGTGGAGCAAGCGCTGCTCAGCGTCATGTTGGGGCCGCGCAGCCCATAGGTAATGCTCACCTTGCCGGAGGGGTTGTCCGGCAGCATCATCGGCACAAACAGCGGGCTAACGCCGTGAGTGCCGCGTTCTTTGTAGTTATCGTGGCCATTGAGGATGGTTTCCAGGCCGCCCAACCCGGTGCCAATGAGCACCCCAACCTGGGTGCGGTCTTCGTTTTCAAAGTCCAGCCCGGCATCCGCAATGGCCTGTTCGGTGGCGGCCATCGCCAGGTGCGTGATGCGGTCCATCCGACGAAATTCGCGCCGCCCGAAGTGGGCTTCGGGGTCAAAACCGCGTACCTCGCCCCCGATGCGCACCGGGAGTTCTGAGGTATCAAAGCGGGAAATGAGGCTGATCCCGCTCTTGCCCTGGCGGATGTTCTGCCAGCTTTCTGCCACAGTGTTACCGACTGGGCAGAGGATGCCCATGCCGGTGACGACGACCCGACGTTGCTGCATGAGAGAGTGTCCTCCGAATTGTTGGCGTGCGCCGCATTATAGCAGGTGCCCCCTGTGAATTTGAGAGGCAAAGGCGCTGCTGCCAGATATAACCCTGCTGGCCTGGATTGGTTGCTAGCTGGAGGGGGGGATCGGGATCGGCGGTAGGCTGGTGTCTAGCTGCGGCAGCAGGGCATGCGCTTCGCTCAGGCTCTCCACGAAACCAAAGCGCTGGTGGAAATACTGGCAGACCATCGTCAGCAAAAAGCGCATTTTCGCGGTCCGCAACACCCGCAAAGAGCATCCAGCCCAGGCCAGGGTGTTGCAGCATGGTCATGGCGCGGCGCAGGCCGTGAATATCGAATGGTAGCGCCTGTAGGCGGCTGGCGTCCACCACCACATGCACCGGGCTGATGGCGTTGAGCTCCAACCAGCGGTACCCTCTTTGGTTGGCGGTGTGCATTTCCTCCACATCCACTGTTGGCGGTAAGGTCACCAGCGCCAGGCGGTTTTCGATCCACCAACGTGCAGCAATTGCCATCGGAATTGCGCCCTCTCTGTCACGATCTATGGAAAGTTCTGTTCCCTTCACACCTTTCTAACATAGGCCAACGGCGGCACGAACTCAATAGAGGCGTGATCAAAATTCCCTTTAGGGGTTTTTAAGCTGGGCAGAAGGGGTGGCCTGGCCTGGCGCGCAGGGGGCTTCTCTGGCATGATCACCCTGAAAAGTAATCGGTAAGGACACGCACGATGAGCCTCACATGTTCTCTGGCAGCCCTGGAACGGGCGGAACCCCTGCTGGGCACTGCCGGACGCGGGATTGTTCACCTGGTGATGGCGCTGCCCAAGCGCGAGTGGCTCCCACGGGCCGAAGACCTGCCCGGCCCGATGGGTGAGCTGGCACGCCTGGCCAAAACCTGGCCAGACCAGGTGCAATTTTCGCTGCGTAACAGTTTGCCAGAAGAGAGCGGGGAGGTTTGGTTGTTTCCGCATCGGCTGTGCTTTAGCGACCTGGTCCCAGAACACTACGAGCGCTTGCTGGAACAGGCACTCAGCGGGGAAATCCACCTGCCGCACACGCCCCTGGAGGCGCAGTATACGATCCTGGTGTGCACGCATGGCAAGCGCGATGCCTGTTGCGCGGAGCATGGCACGCCGGTTTTCCGGGCCTTGCAAGAGGCCGCCCCGCCAGAGGTGGACGTTTACGAAGTGTCGCACCTGGGGGGCATCGTTTTGCCGCGACTTTGGTGGTGCAGCCCGCGATGCAGTGGTATGGCCAGTTACGGCCCAAGGATGCCCCCGATTTGCTGGCGGCGACCCTCCAGAATGGGGTTTTGCTGCCGCGCTATCGCGGAAATGCCCAACTGCCGCCGCCCTTGCAGGTGGCCGAAGCCTGGGGCTGGGAGCAGCTTCAGGCGCGGGGGTTGGCCCAGGCTCCCATTAGCTTGGTGAACCCACACATTGAAGGTCAGCGCGCCGAGGTCAAAGTCTGCCTGGAGATCAACGGGCGCGACCTGGGCACTCAGCTCACGCTTGCGGCGGACCCCTGGCCCTTCCAGGCGGATTGCAGCGGGGGCAGCAAGGAGCGCCTGGTGTGGCGGGTGGTGCAAACTCAGGAGGTGATCCCGTGAACGTGGATTTTGAAACGTTCTACCGCACGGTCTGGGAGATTGTGCGCCAGGTGCCACCCGGCCAGGTGACCACTTATGGCCAGATTGCATCGATGATCCCCTGTCCGCCGGGCGTGCCAGAGGAAGCCTACCGCAAGCTGGCGCCGCGCTGGGTGGGCGATGCCATGAATCAGGTCTCGGCAGGGGATGACATCACTATCCCTGGCAGCGCGTCATCAATAGCCAGGGCAAGGTGAGCATGTCGCCGCTGGGCCAGGCTGGCAAGCTCCAGCGCCAGCGCTTGCAGGCCGAAGGCGTGAGCTTTGACGCCAAAGAGCGGGTGGACTTCCGCGCGGTGGGCTGGGCCGGGCCGACGGAGGATTGGCTGGCCCGGCATGGCTTACAGGCACCGCGCCCCCTGGTCCAGGCCGGGTCAGCAGCAGACGATCAACCGCGCCAGCTCAGCCTGTTATGAGGCAAAAAGCACAACGCCAGGCCCAGTTAGAGCGCCATCAGCGCGCCTGGAGCGTCGGCTAGCCAGCCTGCAAGCCCGGGCAGATCGGCTTTCGAGCCTGCGTTTGTTGATTTTCGTGATCGGGGCGCCAGCGGTGCCGCTCTCGTACTTTGTGGGGGGGCCAGGCGTGGGTGGCCGGGTCAGGTCTGGCTTTCATCCTGCTCTTCGGGGGCGCCGTCGCGGTTCATCGGCGCGTCCAGCAGACCAGCGCCAACTTCGCCACCTGGCGCGACCTGCTGAAGACCCATCTGGCCCGGATGCGCCTGGATTGGGCAGGTATTCCACCGCAGAACCTGACAGCGACCCCTGGCCATCCCTTTGAAACCGACCTGGACTTGCTGGACCTGCACTGTTTGCTCAACACCGCTTTTTCGCACGGTGGGGCTGCGCGCCTGCACCACTGGATGCTGGACCCCGTGCTGGACCTGGCGGTGATCCAGGCCCGGCAAGCGCTGGTGCGCGAAGTACGCCCCCTTGCGTGTGTTTCGGGATCGGTTGCAATTGCGTGCCCGGCGGGCCAGCGAGGCGGTGGACCAACAGCGCGAAGGCCGCGCTTTGCTGGCCTGGCTTGCC
>JAAUUD010000080.1 GCA_012031655.1 Anaerolineae bacterium
CCGCCCACACAGCGACCTCGACGCCTTCCTTGAGCCAGACAGCGAGCGAGAGGGTGAGTTTCTCAAAAAAGCTGTTGGGCGGCAGGGAACCTTCGCCGTAGGCCACATCCACGATGCGCACCTGCATCACCAGGTTCTTGGTTTCCATCATGAAGCTTTTGCCCGGTTGGGCCACGATCATTTCTTCGCCACGCGGCGCCAGCTTGGCCCGTAGCGCATCATCCTGATAGGCGTATTCAGAGACGATCAGATAGGTCAGGGTTTGAATATCGGCCTGATCGAACACGAAGACCTCAAAGGCGGCGGGTTTCTTGGGTGCGCCTTCGCCAATCGATTCGGAAAGCTCCACGCCCATCTCGCCAGCAAAGCCGCCGTTCGGCTCAATAGCAAAGGAATCGCTGAAGAGGTCATCGCCCAGCACATAAGCAGACATCTGCCGCGTAACCGGTGTGCCAAGATTGGCGGTGCTGGCGTCTGGCGCATCAGAAGACTTGCGCGCTGCTTCGATGGCCTGCCGGCGCTGGCGTTCTTGCTCGGCCATCGCGCCGGTCCGCTCGTCCCGCACGATGTTGCGCTTCCACTTGCCAATTGGCGGGGGCCGGAAGGAAAGCACGATCCCCGCAACCACCATCACCAGCCCCAGCACAAAAAGATACAACACCGGGCCAAGCGTGGTGAAGATGTTGCCGGAAATTTTGCCACGGGCATCATCGGCCTCTGCCTGGCTGGGCAGGTCGCGCACGTTCAGCAACACGTTTTGCAGGGGCGGGTTTTGCTCTGCCAGTTCTTCGATTTGCTCCGGGCCATAACCGGCAGCTTCCAGATCGCTCCGGGTCTGGGCGTTGAGCGTGTCCAGCGTTTCCCCCGTGGCTCCGCTCGCCGTGCTGCTATAGATCAAGGCAGTGTTCTTGACCCAGGTGTCTTTCCAGCCATCGGCCAGATGCACAGGTTCCGCACTACGCCAGCGGATCCCCACGCCTGGCATCCCTAGATAGACTGAGCTAATGCCGATGATGACCCCCATCAGCAGCAGCAGGACGCGGAATAACGCTGGTCGGAAAGGGTCAATCAGCGGCCTTAGCGCTGTGAAAATGCCCAAAATGCCTTGCATGAACCTTAACCTTTCATCCGCTGCGCCCGAATATCGCTCATTGTACATGATGCGCTGTTTCGTGACAAACAACGGCCCCTTTTAAAATTCATACGACTTTCACAACAAAGCGCTCGCTGATCTCGTATACTCAACGCAGAGGTTAGGGAAAGCAAACCATACATGAATGTGCTCTTTGGCGCAGGGCAAGACACGCAAACGCTTTTTATTGTACAGCAAACCTTTCGGCACCCCTTTAGCCTGACTCTGGTTGGTACAGAGGCATTTTTGCCTGCCTTCCTGCAAGACAGCCTATCCTTAGTGATTTGGGATGTCAGCCATCTATCTACACCGCAGGTTAGTGATGGGGTGCAGGCAATGCGAGGTCTGGAGGCAGGCCAGAACCTGCCTTTGCTGGCGCTGACCTCCGCCAGCAGTGCCTGTGAGGTTGCCCGCTTGCTGGACACCGGGCTGGATGATGTGTTGCGTAAGCCGCTCCAAACGCAGGAACTCCGCGCCCGCGCCCGCGCCTTGCTGCGCTGGTATAGCGCCCCGGGTGCGCAAGAAGCGCCTGACCTGCGCCTGGATCCTTTGCGCTACCAGGCCCTTGTCAATGAGAAGTGCATACAACTGACCCCGATTGAGTTCCACCTGCTGGATTTTCTGTGCCAGAACCGCAGCTATCACACCTCGCAAGCTTTGCTAGAGGCGCTGTGGCACCCACCTGACGGCCCACAAGATACGGCCCTGGTGCGCAATCACATCCGCAATTTGCGCTGCAAACTGGAACGCGACCCCAACCGGCCACGCCTGATCGTTTCGCACTATGGGCGGGGCTACAAGGTGCAGGCAAACGTTCAGCGGGCTTAACCCCTTTTCACAAAATCCTATCAAGTTTCGCTTGGTGCCCTATGGTATGATGTGGTTGGCGCGCCTCCTTAATAAAGGGAGGTGGTGTTTTTCATAGCTGCTAGCAATTATCCTGGCAAAGTTGGGTGGAAGGAAAGGGTATGCGCAACAACATCCGCAGGCTTGTGGCGTTGCTGGATGGGCAACCAACCGGTGCCAAGGGCCAGTCCTTGGTAGAGCTTAGCCTCACCGCCCCGATTTTCATTATCATGCTGGTTGGCCTGGTGGAGATTGGCTGGTTTGCCAATAACTATCTCATTATTAGCGACGTAGTCCGCAGTGCAGGGCGCTTTGCTTCTTTGCGCGACCCCAATGCCTGGGTTGAGGGGAACGAAAACAAGTACGAGTGGATGGACTGTAACATCTTGCAAGGCGACTTTAGCAAGTTCCCCGGCGAAGGCATCACTGGGTCGGCACCGCCCTGGTCCATCCCGGGGTTCTCTCAGGGGCTGGAGAGCAATGACCTGGGCTTCTACGATGGTGCTGCTTGCACTGCCCTGACGAACATGGCGCCGCTAGAATTTGATGACACCAAAGATGACATCATCATTTCTGTATTTAGCTACGCGCAACTGACCGACTGTAACCAGGACGGCACCACGGGCGACCGCTGCCTGGTGGTCACCGGGCGCTATCCGGTGGGGCAGAATGAATGTGCCGATGACCCTGGGGACTACCGCGACCCCTTTAACTGGGACACGGCGCAAGTCAACCCCAACGAAGAAACCGCGAACATCGATGCTGGCGCGGAGTACATCCGGGGCTACGTCTTCCGGGGCAACCACTTTACCACAGAGAACTGTCGCGGGTCGCGCTATAACCTCCAGTGGATGGAAGAACGCCTGCGTGGGAGCTTGGTGGATGTCTCCACCCCAAACGCGGGGGACCAGGAAATTCGCTTCATCCCCAATTATGGGTTGGTCCTGGTGGAGTTTTCATTTCATAGCAATCAACTGTTGGGGCTGCCCTTCTTCACCGCGGCAGATCCCATCCGTATCCATGGATGGGCCATCTTCCCGGTGTCAGCAGCCGAACCCGATTTCTAAACCCGAGCCTGATGACGGGGATTACCTCACCGGAAGCTAGGGAGTAAGGGACGTAACTGTATGATCAGACAAGTACGAGGTTTTGCAGCGCGGCGCCTGCGGAACAGCCAGAGCGGCCAATCGATCATCTTGCTGGCGATTGGGTTTATTGCGCTGGCCGCTTTTGTGGGCCTGGTAACAGACATCTCCATTATGTTTGTGCGCTATGCTACGTTGCGCCAGGCTGTGGACTCTGCCGCGATTGCCGCTGCTGGCCAGGTGCGCGAAGGCACCAGCTATGCAACGGTAGCGCTCACTGCCCGGCAGTACATCCAATTGCACGGCCTTAGCCCAACAACCGTTTGGGTCGAAACCTGCGAAACGGATATTGCTGCCTGGGCCCAGGAACAACGTGACAATGGCGTCACGAACCTGGCTTTGCTAGAGCCCATCTATTATGAAACCGATGACGAAGGCGCCCGGTTCTGGTGCAGCGCATGGAGCCAACCGAGTTATGCAACTGGGAGAATCCGCGCAAGAAGGTGCGGGTGCGCGCCCAGATTGCCTCTCAAACGACCTTCCTGCGCCTGATCGGGATTGAAGATTTCATCCTAACTGCTGCTTCGGTCTCAGAAACTGCTGTGCTGGACGTGGCGCTGGTGCTGGACACCTCCGAGTCGATGTCTACGGAGACCAACGAGACCCACTACCAGGCGATTGGCTTGCAGGTGCCTAATGGGCTGCAAACCCCCTTGGCGCTGCAATACCCGGATGGCTCGAGCTTCTCCTCGCTCTACCGCTCCGAAAACGATGATGAACTCCAAAATGCAGCGTTGTACAGCGTGGGCCCAAATCTTAACGCCACTGGGCAGCGTACCATCCGCTATGGGTGCATCAAAATCCCGGATGGTGAGGCAGGGGACTTCGTGGGGTACACTGCCAGCGGGGCCAAACCACGCATTCCGGGTGGGTTGAACCTGACTTTCGGCGGGTGTTGCAACGACCCCGGCAACGGGAACTTCCTGATCCTGGATGAGGTCACCGGAAGCTGGACGGTCAACACCGCTTCGCGCGATATAGAGGGTGATATCATTCCCTCTAGCGCGGTGCCGGGCGTCACCAGCAACGCCCCTGATGGGGACTTTACCGACCTGGTGTGCGAGCCTTTCAAGCAGGTGAAGGACGCAGCCCGCAACTTCATCCAGCGGTTGGACTTTGTGCGCGGTGACCGCGTGGCCATGGTGACTTTCGACACCTGGGGGCGCATTTTGTTTGACACCAACCGCCGGGACGTGCAAGGGCGCATCGAAGGTGTGTTTAGCGATAACCTGGATAGCGACAGCGAGTTTGTTGATGCCGAAAACAATATTCTGCTGCCCCCGATGATCTCGAACGAAGATATTGCGGTGGAGTTGCTCAACCGCTACGTGGGTGTGCGCGTGAACACCTCCGGTACGGCGGCCAGTTGCGAGGATTGGGAATTGGCTTTCGATGCCATTCCGCAGATGTTTGCTTTCCGTGCACCCGATGGGGCCTTTGCTTTGAAGGATGGCACCACCGTCTGGCAGGGGAGTGGCGAGTTCCAGCGCCGCCGCTGGGAAGAAATCCAGCAGGATGCCGAAGATGGCAAATCGCCGCCGCTCTTCCGGGGCTACGACTTCTACGCGCCCTGCACCAACACCAACGTAGGCGACGGCATCTTTATGGCCAACAACGCCCTGACCAACGCGGTGACCATTCGTCGCGATGCCGTGTGGGTGGCGATCTTGTTGACAGATGGTGGCGCCAATGCTTCTGGTCGCGCCGGCGATCGCATCGAGTTCCGCAATCTGCGCCTCTCGGACGCCTCCACCACCAACTACAGCGACCATGGCTATTGCCCGTGGTATACCATTTGCAACTATAACCAAACCGTTACGCACACCGCGAGCCACACCGACTCCGGCAATGTAGACATCATGGTCCCCTGCACGACGCCCGGAGAGTGCAATATTGGCGCCTACTTTGGGGGTTCGGGTCAGCCCTACTACAACGAATGCAACCAGGCTCGGACGGTGATCAGCGCGGCTTATGGCGCTGACTACATGATACCCTTCCCAGGCCTTAACTCCGATCACGTGTTTTGCCAGGACAACCGCCCGCAAACGCGCCACTTCTGCCTGGAATGGACGACAGACGCCACCACCACGGGCGCCCGCCAGACCCCACCGAGGCAGTTAACCCTGATTGTGCGCCAGATGGCCGCTATGACGCCGACGACTACGCCCGCGACTGGGCCGACTTCGCCGGGCTGATTGAGGTGGCGCCGGGCGTACCCGGAAACTTCATCGCAATGTTTACCATCGGCTTTGGCGAAGGTGTGTCGGACTCGCCCACAGCTGCTCCCTTGCTCCGCTACATCGCGGACGCGGGCGACAATGGTGTGGTGGATAACAATTTGCAGGAGGACTGGCGCCGTAACCGGAACAGCCTGCAACACCACACGCTGATCCTGAACAATCCTTCACACCCGACTGGCTATACAGCAGCGTCCAGCGCCGCGGCCACCTTTGGCGAGAACGATCCCCTGCTACTTTAGCAGCGCTTCTGACCCAACCGCTGACCCGACCACCTGGTGCGGCCAGTATTTCTACGCCGCCAACCTGACCCAGCTCGAAGACGTCTTCGAATCCATCGCCAGCCGCCTGTTTACCCGTATTTCACGCTAGAGTACTTGGGGAGAGCAACACCATATGAACCTTCCGCAGGAAACGATTCGCAGGCATAGTCGGCGCGGGCAAACGATGACGGAGTTTGCCCTGACCTTGCCGATTGTGCTGCTGCTGATTTTCGGCATCATTGAGTTCGCCCGGATCTTCCAGGCCTGGGTAACCCTCCAGAACTCGGCGCGCACCGCAGTGCGCGCCGGGACCACAGGGAGCTGGGAAACCGAGAGCCTGCTCACCCGCATGACCAACTATCCGGGCTATAACCCGCTGGCTGGCGACCCCTTGCCAGACCCCATGCCGCGTCAGGGGGAGGTGCTGGCGCACTGGTTGCCCTGCACCAACGGCACCAACGACACCCGCTTCATTCAACACTGGGGTATGGACTGCGACCCCACCAATGATGATCACCTGGGCCTGCGCGATGACATGGCGCGCCTGCCCTGGATTGTGGATAACGCCCGTCAGGGGGCTGCCGGGCTGGCGCTGGGCCAGGGCGATCACATCGTGGGCCTGGAAAACGACGCCGGGCAGGAGATGAACACCTATCCGCTCTATAACGAGTCGGAAAACGAGTCAGAGTGGTTCCACGTCTGGATTTGTAGCTCGCGGCCCTTCGTGCTGGAAAAGCCAGAAGACTTCAGCGGGATTGACCTGCGCTACGAAGCTTCTGAAGACCGCCGCCTGCGCGAATGTAAGTTGCGTGAAGAAGGCGGCGCCGGGCCGCGCATCAATGACACCCAATACGACGCCGGGGGGCCAGGCGACGTGCTGGAAGTGGTGGTGCACTTCAACCACCCGTTGATCACCCCGCTGGGCCTGGGCGAATACATCCCGCTGATGGCACGCCGCGTGGGCATCAACGAAGCCTTCCGCTCCACCCGTGCAGTGAACCTGCCGCCCGCGCTCATCGCGGCCAGCTACACGCCCAGCAACACCTTTACGCCCACGTCCACGGGCACGCGTACCTCCACCCCCACTGCCACGGCCACCATCCCGTTGGTGGAGGAGACGGAAGAAGCGCCCAGCCCCACGCCTGAGCCAGTTTGTGATAACCTGACGCTCAGCAATGTGCAGCTGGCTGCCAACAACCTCTATGTGGACATCAATAACGACAACTTTGCGCCCTTCTACATCACCCGCGTGGTGCTGAACTGGAACGCGGGCGTGGACTTCGTGCCCTTGCGCGTGTCCTCCCTGGGTATCCTGGAGAGCCTGGGGAGCTTCTGGAACGGCAACGCCCAGACCGCCCCGCTGGATGTAACCTCTGGTTCGGTGGGTTGGTCGGATGACCCGGCACGCCGGATCGTGCCCGGCACGGACCCCGTGCCCACCGAGTTTGCGTCGCCGTCCGTCGTGCGCTTCCGGGCCTTGTTTAGCAACACCAGCAACCTGATCACCTCGGGCTACTCCATCCACGACTTCTTTGGGACTACGCTGTACTTCAGCTTTCCGGGGAGCGGTGTGACCTGCGAGAAGCCGCTGCCCTTGCAGCAGCCGACCGAGGCGCCCACGCCCACGGAGCTGCCGCCGCTGGTCTGCACGGACTACCGCTTCCGCTTTGAGAGCTACTGGGACCTGGGCGCGGTGCGCTTCTCGGTCCGCAATGGCGGCAGCACGGCGCGGTACATCAATGCCTTTAACCTGCAATGGCAGAACTACGACAACGATCTGACCCTCAGCGAAGTCAAAATCCGTGGCGCGGATGTGACCGTGGCGGACTCGTTGCAACTGTGGGCCGGGTCAGACACCCTGCCCAGCACAGACTCCACCGCCGAAGGCACCTGGCGCGGCCTGGTGGTGTTGATTGCGCCTGGCGAGATCGTCAACTTCTGGGCAAACTATGACGGCCTGGTAGGGTACATTGACCAGACCTACACCCAGGCCCACCCCTCGCACTTCAACGGCTCCACCATCACCATTGATGGCGGTAACGGGCCGGATTGCGTGATCGAGATGGAACCGATCCTGCCGCCGGATGCGCCGACGGAGACGCCAACGCCAACCAACACGCCGACCTTCACGCCGACGAATACCAACACGCCGACCAACACGGTTTGCCCGGTGGGGGTCTGCACGGCCACGCCCACCCAGACGCAAACCAACACGCCGCTACCCACCAGCACGCGGACCAACACGCCATCCAACACGCCGGTGACGCCTTCGCCAACGCAGACCAACACACCGACGAACACCCCGCTCACGCCGACGAGCACGTCAACCAACACGCCGAACGCGACCAATACGCCCACGCCACTGATCATTCCAACGATTGATCCTGGCTGCACGGAATGCTAAGCGTTTAGTTGCTCGGTTAGATGATAGAAGGGGCTTTGACAAGCCCCTTCTTTTTTTCTGATTTCACCACGCAGGAAAGGTCAGGCGGTTTCGAGCTCGGCTTCAAGTTGCGCGATGGTCGTTTCCGCTTCCTGCGCCCCTTCGATAAACGAGCGTTCCATATATGGGAACGCCAGCCAGACGTTCATCAGGCCGAACAACAGCCCGGTGATCACGCGGAATTCGGGCAGGGTCTCGCGCACAGGCCAGAACTCAAACGGGGGATAGCTCAGGAGCTGGCTAAAGCCATCCAGGCCGATTGGCGCCAACCCCAGGATGGCATAGAGCACCAGCGGCGCGGGTCGCAGGCGCTTGCGAACAAAGAAAAACCCAATCCCGCCCACCAGCATCGCCCCATAAATGGCGATATCGCGGGCGCAGAGGGCCATTTTGTAGCCCATCTCCGGGTCACCTCGGAAGCGCCGCGCCGTGATTTGCAGGGCGGTGCTCCACTCGGCCAGTTCTGCGCTGTTGAACTGGTAATTCTGGGCTTCTTCGCCCAGGCCCGCGTCGATAAGCTGGTTGCGGCGCACTTCGCTGTAGAGGGCAATAAATTCATCTGATTGAGCGGCGTAGGCATCAAAGGTGTTTTCGACTGGCTCCTCATAGACCGCCGCACGTGGATAAACCCAGTGTTCGCCATACAAAAAAGCGGAGCGAAACGCAAACTGATGGCACAAGGGGCTATAGATCGTGTAGATCATGCTGGCTGGGCCTGTGGCGCCCACCATCATCAGTGTGGGGGCCAGGATGGGCAGCCCCACATAAAGCGCCAGGATGCCCAGCACGATCTGGAGCCAGTTGCGCGAGAGCCGCGCATTAAGCCGCTGGCGCTGGATCAGCTTAAGGCGGCGGCGGTTGAGTTCTGCTTGAAGATCAGGCGACATACGTCACGGTTCCCTTTCCGACTCAGAGACCAGGCCAATCGCGTCCAGACCCCGTTCTAGCGCTTGTGGGGTCAGCGCGCCAGAGACAATATGCTGGATGATCCCCTGCTCGTCAATAAAAAAAGTGGCGGGCAGGCCCCGCACACGAAAACGCCCCTCCAGCGTGCGGTTGGCGTCATCCACCAGGATGGGAAAGCTGATGCGCTGCTCTAGCAGCCAGGCCGCGACCTCGGCGGGCGCCTCTAGCCCGGCATTGATGCCGACGATGGGCACCCCAGCCCGATAGAGTGTTTCGAGCAGGGGCATTTCTTCCAGGCAGGGCACGCACCAGGTCGCCCAGAAGTTGAGGATGAGCGGTTGCGGGCGGTCCAGCGGCACGCGCAGGGCTTCGCCATCCAGCGTGGTGGCCTGGATGGGCGGCACGCGTCCCCCCACCACCGGCGCGATGATCGGCTCTGCGCCAGGCCCCAGCACAAAAAACCAGGCGACGCTGGCAGCCCGGCCTGAACCAGGATAACCAGCGCCGCGCTGGCAAGAACAAGCGTGCCGACCACGGCCAGCACACGAGTTGGCCTAGCCGCCGGTGGCAGTGCCACCCTCCTCAAACTGGTTGAGCAGTTCAATAACCTCGGCGGCGGTCAGTGGGCCAGTGCGTTTTTCAACGATGATGCCGTGGCCGTCAATCAAGAAGGTGGTGGGGCGCGCAAAGATGCGGTAGGTGTCGCTGATCTCGCCGCTCAGGTCCAGCAGCAGCGGAAAGCTCACGCCGAGTTCCTGGGCGAAAGCCTCAATCTGCGCTTCACTTTCCAGGAAGTTGACGCCTGCCACGGTAAAGCCGCGCCCCTGATAGCGCTCATACACACTCTGAAAGTCTGGCATTTCGTGCACACAGGGCGCGCACCAGGTCGCCCAGAAGTTCAGCAGCACGATCTCGCCTTCCCGCGCCCACAGGGTAAAGGTCTGGCTGCCATCATGGGTGGGGGTGGTGAAGTTCGGCGCGCGTTGGCCCACCTCCAGCCCGACTTCCACGCTGGCGGGGTCGAAGGTGGGGTCGGTTTCAAAAAGTGAGTTGGCCGCTGTGGGACCGCTGGTTGTCTTTTCAGAAGCAAAGACGGCGCTCGGCTCGAGGCGCGGCTCGCCATCCACCAGGCAATCGGAAAGGCTGCCCAGTGCCAGGCGTCCATCGCCCACCCCGGCAGCGCAGGCTTCCATTCGGATAGAAAACTCGCCCAGCTCCCCGGAGCTGAATTCGCGCGTCAGGCGTTCCATATTGCCTGAGAGGATGAGCACACCGATGAGTATCAGCAGGCCACCGCTGGCATACTCGATCTTCCGCATGTTGCGTTTGAGGTTGCTCATCAGGCCCGTCATCTGGTTGAGGGCCAGCGCCGCCACCAGGAAAGGGATCCCCAGGCCCAGCGAATAGGCCGTGAGCAGCGTGCCCGCCCGCGCCAGTGATCCGGCATCGCCCGCCGAGGATGAAGCCAGCGTCAAAATGCTGCCGTAAATCGGGCCGATGCAGGGCGTCCAGCCTGCCGCAAAAACCAGGCCCATGCTCAAGGAGCCAAAGTAGCCGCCGCGCCCCTTTTGCATTTCCAGGCTGCGCGTATCCATCACCAACGCCCCCTGCAAGCTCTGGATAGCGCGGTACCAGAAGTCGCCCACGCTGCTTGCAGCCTGGAGCGGCTTGCGGAACAGCATCAGCACGAGCAACAAGGCCAGCCCAGCCCATAGCAGGTTTTCAAACACCCAAAAGAAGTAGCCGAGCAAGCTCAGGCCCACCAGCAGGCTAAAGGCCAGGGCAGGCCCTTGGTTACCTTCGCGCCAGGTCGCTGTGAGCACCAAGCCGCGTTCAAAAACGGGGTCCAGCACTTTCATCACATAGAGGCCAAAGAAGATCACGGCCACACCGCCCAGGCGCGTCAGGATGGTGGGGATGTCTATCCCGATTACATCCAGAACTTCTGCACCCGCCTGCACCAGCAGACCAAAGCCCACAAAGAAGATCGTGAAGCCCAGGACAAAAAAGACGCCATGCGTAAAGGTGCCAAAACGCGGCGCCTGCGCTTGCCCGGCAGCGTTGGTGGCCTGGCCGCTCATATAGCCGATGTAGGCTGGGATGAGTGGCAACACGCACGGCGAAAGGAAGGAGACCAGCCCGGCCAGCATCGCCAGCCCTAAAGTGGGTTCAACATTCATGCTAGACTACCTATATATGCTCTACCTTTATGCCACAAGACGCCCCCCCTCCGCCACATCTTACAGGCCCTCAGCCCATGATCAGGCGTTGGCCGGGGGACAGGAGGCCAAACACCATCTGAGCGCCGATCACGCTCAATTCTACGCGGGGTTCCGCCAGGCTGCCGCCCCATTGATGGTGCCAGTAGGCCCCATGCAGCGTCAAGCCCTGGTCTGTGATGACCTGCCAGGGGACGCCCAGGCGCCCGGCCAGCGGCCCGCCGGGGAGTCTCCGCAGGATGCGCTGCTCACCTGGCGCCAGAGCAGTTGGCGCATTGACGCGCAAAGCAGCCAGCGGTGTTGTTCCCTGCCAGAGTTGCAAGGTTCCCTGGTGCAGGGTGGCGTGGGTGACCGCGCCCTCGCCCGCAGGCTCCGCCAGGCTAAGCGCGCTGGCCTGTGCCCAACCGACCTGCCCGTCCAGGTCAAGCGCCAGCCATTCCCCCAGCGCTTTTGTGGCCCAGAAAACCGCCCCATGCCCCGGGCTGGCCAGCAAGGGCGCGCTGGCGCTGGCGTAGCGCCGCACAGCGGCATAGGCCGCGCTGACTGCCACCCAGCCGGGCAGCCAACGCGGCTGAACGCCTGGGTCCAGCATGGGTTGCAGGGCGTTGAGCGGCAC
>JAAUUD010000081.1 GCA_012031655.1 Anaerolineae bacterium
ACAGGCCCGGTTCGGCGTCCAGGGTCCCGCGCTCGTTGACTCAACCCATTAGTCTAGCTCAACGCTGCCATCAGGAGCCGTAGATTGCGCGCCGTCGCGCAGGTTGGCCGCCCAACAGGCATAGCAAGGCCCGACGTTCGGGTAAATCATCACCACATCACCGCCTTCGCCGCGTTCGTAGACCCCAGCATAGATGGCAGGCAATTGGCGGGTCAGGCACAGCTCGTTGATCTGAAACTTGGTCCCTTCCCCATCTACTGCGCAAATGACCAGGTCAACATCTTCCAGCCAATCCGCATGGCTTTCTACACGCCCCTCTATCGCGGTGATGTCTGCTTCTGGGTTGCGATGGCGGATAAGGTCGGCCACAGCCTGAACTTTGGGGCGGCCCAGGTCGCGACGGTCTGCAACGTGCCGCACCAGGTTAGGCACCTCCAGAAGGTCATCATCCATCAAAACAAAGTTCCCCACGCCGCTCATGGCCAGGCCCAGCGCCACAAAGCCGCCGCCAGACCCCATCCCAATGACTGCAACTTTGCGATGCTTGAGGTAGGCCAGCGTCTCGGCGCCCAACACCCGTACTACTCGATCCCAATTCATGCGTTGCCTTTCGCCAGATAGCGTTCGATCATGCGCACTCCGTCAATCAGGGCGTGGGCGTCGCCAGTCCACCCCGCGACCACCTCGCCCGGCACTGGCTGCGAACCAGCATACAGCGCCGTCAGCGCGTCTTGCCCTGTCTGCGGGCGCAGGGGCGGCGCCAGGCGCCAGGCTGGGGCTTTTTTCGGATAGGTGTGCGGCGTGACGCTCAAAATCATGTGCTGGCTACCGGGCCGATGGATCACAAAACAGGTTTCCAGCGGGGGCATGCCATCGGCGGTATATTGCACAATGTCCAGCACGTGCAACCCGGCTTTTTCCAGGGCGGCAATTTCCAGGTCCAGTCGTTCGCTGTGGTCCAGCCACCAAACCGTATCCGGCAGACTGGGCAGCGCGTAGCGCAAGGCCGGCAAGGGCTTCAGCGGCACAAAACGGCGCTCGCGCCGCCATAATCCCCAGAAGTCAATCCGCACAGCGGGCTTCACATCCTCAAAAACCAGGGTGTTTTCTGCGATGGGTTCGCCGGCGGCCTCCGCCGCGTAGGTGACGATAGGCGCCAGCAAAAATGCCTGCCCAATCTCGCGCAGGAACTGCCGGGCGGTGCGTAAATCCCCCAGGGAGGGGGCGACCATGCCGCCGGGTTGCTTGTGCCAATCGCCCAAGTGCCTCAGCGGCAGATCCCACAGGGCCGCTGAGGACTGGCTATGCGACCGCCGCCGCAGGTTGCGGTAGAGCTCCCAGTTTTCATGCAGCCAGTTGAAAATCGAGGCTTGCCAATCGTCACCCTGCTCGAACATGGCCCACTCGCGCGCAGCACTGCGTGGCGCGATGGTCTCCAAAACATAAATCTGGGGGGCCTGGCGCGTGCCGTTCTCCTGCATCACCCCCACGAGCGCTTCGCCCGTCTCGGAATCCGGGTAGAGCAAAGCCCCTACCTTGATCCGGTCGATGACACGGGCGGAGATGTGTACTTCATCCATCAATCAAAACCCCCACCCGCGCGGACGTGGTCCCTTGGGCGGCGGGGCCGTGAGTTGTTCCTCGTGGCCGGGCCATTTGCCCGTCGCCTTCCAGGTATAAAATGCATAAATCCACTGGATGGCCCAGCTTACCACCGTAACCGCCGTTGATTTGGACGGGTTCCAGCCATAGGTGACGCCATCGCGCGGGTTAAAGAGGCACAACTGGCCGTCCTCGAACTGGTGCTTTTCGCTATACACATAGGGGTCCGTGATGTATGCCTCCGGCGGCTTGTTCGGGTAATCTTCGGGATACAGGATTTTCAGCGTATGGTTGCGTTGCTTGAGCGCCCGCAGGTTGATCTCCACCGTCCCCAGCCAGTGCAAATTCCCCGTGCGCGGCACATGCAGCTTGAAGGTATCTGCATAGGTGGCTCGCATAAGTTCCACCTCCAGGCGCAAGCGTGGCGACACATTCTGACGCGTTCCCCACCAGTCCTTTGGCATGGTCTTTTCCTCGTGGTTCCCTTTGGTCCTAGTCCTCTTGATCCGCCAGCAACTCAGCCAGCGACATCCGGCGGAAGCGCCCCTGCCGCACAGCCTGTTGAAGATCATCATTGATCTCGCCATCGTTGCGCAACTGGTTCAGGATGGCGTTGTCCGCTAGTTTCTCCCAGATGAAGGGATGCACGCCCAACGGCACTTCGTTCACGCTCACCCACAGCCCCCATTGCCCCAGCGGCAGGGTCCGGCCCTGCAAGGGCAACCAGCTTTGCGCCACCACGCGCGTCCGAGCATTTAACCGGGCGGGCGTATCGTCAATGAAGATGGGCTGGCCATCCGGTTGCAGGATGGCAAAGCGCAAGGTGGCCTGCCAGCGCCCACGCAGGCTGATCTCGCAAAAGGGCGCAGGTAGAGCGTATCTGTCATGATGGGCATGGCGCGGACCAGCTTGGGGTTTTGGGGCGAACGATAGGCCAGCAACCCCACATCCGAAAGCCGATAGGCTACCTTGTGAGCAGGGAAGCCCGCCCGGGCCATGGCTTCATCCGCAATCGCCGTGATGATGGCCTGCCTGCGCCCGTTTTCAGCCAAGGCCGCCAACCTGCGCCCCACCTGATTATCGCCCACGCGCTGGCTCAGCCAGTCTGCCCAATCGAAACGGTTCATCAGGCCTGGCCCTGGTTGTTCAACAGCTCTTCCAGCGAGACAGGCAGCGCTTCCTCGCGCTGCAACCGTGGCAAAACGCCACTATCAGCCAGTTCACCATCGGTGGTGATGCGCCGGACCCGCTCCGCCATGCTCGCCAGCACGTTGAACTTGTGAACGCCCACCAGCTTATCATTCACGCTGATGCGCAAATTCCAGTTGCCCAGCTGCGTGATTTTTTCGTTCCCTCGCAGGCGCAACCGATAATCCGGCAATAGCAGGTTCTCGCCTGGGCGCAGCAGGCTTTCCATCTCATAAACAAAAATCAGGTCAGTTTCGGCATCTTCGATTTCAAAGCGCACCCGCACATAACCGGCGTGGTTACCTGCGCCCACGTGCACCACCAGATAGGGCCGGATGCTCTCCTCATCCATCGAAAGGAAGCGCGCGTGCCGCAACCGCACCCCATCCGGGCGCCGCTCGTCCACCACCAACCCAATATCTTGCAGGCGGTAGTCCGGCACCAACAAGGGCGAACTGGCATAAACGCGGTCCGCCGCCAGACGGGCAGCCTCCGTGATGCGTGGCGCCTGTGCTGGCGGGGGCAGGCCAGGCAGGCGGGGCCGTAGGCGGCGCACCTGTTGCCAAAGACCGCCCACCAACACAGCCCCAAACAGCAACCCCAGGAAGACAGCGCTCACGGCGGCGCCACCGCCCCGGTCGCAATGATGAGACCCAGCAGCACACTGATAAAGGCCAAAAACACCAGCGTGCCACGTCGGTTAGATTGCAGCATAACCCCTCACTCGAACGTGCTCAGTTACCTCATTATACGAGCAAAGCGCCTGCGGGTTGCTCCCCCATCCGCATAATTCCAGCCGACACGCGCATGCAATGAAGGTTAAAACTGGGGGAATACAAAGCAAAAAAAGGGAAAACCCGGTTACCATCGAACGCTCTTGCAGAAGTGGGCAGCACTATAAGCGCCTAAGCCCTGAATGAACAATTGGGTTCGGGTGTCCGCCGGGTTTCCCTGGAGAGACTTATCAGGTTGTTGTAAATCCAGTTAAAGAAGTATTTTTCGATTTCTTTAACTTGCCATTAGCTTACCCCGCACCGCCGGGGGCGTCCAGTGACTTTTGTCATGTCTGGCCGGGAGATTCATCCGGTTGCCAGCCTTCCCAACCCCGTGCCTGCCAGGCAGCGTAGAGCACATGGGCGCCAACCGTGGCCACGTTCAAACTGGCCACGGCGCCGCGCATCGGGAGCTGCACCAGGATGTCGCAGACTTCGCGCACCAGGCGCCGCATGCCTTCGCCCTCGCTGCCTAGCACCAGCGTTAGCGAGCGGTTGAGGTCCACCTGGTCAATCGGTGGCACATCCTGGCCCATATCCAGCCCCACCAGCCAAACGCCGTGTTCCTTCAGCAACTTGAGCGCATTGACCAGGTTAGTGACTTGCGCCACAGCCAGGTGCTCCACCGCCCCGGAGGAGGCATTAACCACCGCAGACGTGACCTCTACCCCGCGCCGCGCCTGCAAAATCACCCCGTGCACACCCACCGCATCGGCCACTCGCAGCAGCACCCCCACGTTCTGAGGGTCCTGAAGCAGGTCCAGCGCCAGGAAAAAGGGCTTTTCATCTCGTTCGGCGGCAATCTGGAGGAGGTCTTCCACCTCCACGTAAGGGTATTCGCCCACGCGCAAGGCCACGCCCTGATGGTTGCCATGCTGCGCCACATCATCCAGCACACGGCGCGGCACCCGGCTAATCTCAATGCCGTGTTGCTCTGCCAGGGCCAGGATATCGCTCACGGTGCCACGCTCGTTGATGCCCTCGGCCACCAGCAAACGCTGAAGTTGCCGCCGATTCGCCCGCAACGTTTCCAGAACAGCCCAGCGTCCGTAGTTAAAGGTCGGCATGGGGGGCTACTCAATCCGCCAGATGGTGCCATCTGGGCGATCTTCCAGCAGCACGCCCGCCGAGGCCAGTTCATCGCGCAGGCGGTCGGCCTGGGCGAACTCCTTGTTCTTGCGTGCTTCGGCGCGCATCGCGATCAGCAACCGGATCAACTTTTCTTCGCGTTCGGCATTGGCCCCACCCGGGAGCGCATCGGGAACGATGCCGAGCACCTGCCCGCCCAGCTCCCGGTAAGTCTGGTCAATGGCTTCCAGAATGGCTTTGCCGGGCTTTACGTCAGCGTTAAGCAAGGTGTTCACCTCGCGCGTGAGTTCATAGAGCGCGGCCAGGGCGCCTGGCGCATTGAAGTCGTCATCCATGGCTTCGGTGAACTTCTGGCGGGTCTGGGCCAGCACGGGTTCAAAGCCATTGCCCTGGTCGTTGCCTTCGGCAAAGCGCAGGCTTTCACGCGTCAGGCGCACAGCCCCCATCAAACGATCCCAGCCATTCTTCGCGCTATCAAAGGAGTCGTCACTAAAGGTCAGCGGGCTGCGGTAGTGGCTGGTCAGGATCAGCGTGCGGATGACCTGCGGTTGCTGACGTTGTAGCGCGTCTTTGATGGTCACGAAGTTGCCCAGGCTCTTAGACATCTTCACCGGGATGCCATCCGCGTCGGGCACCATCAAGCTGCCGACCAGCATCCAATAGCGCGCAAAGTCTGCCTCGTTGGCGCACTCGCTCTGCGCGATCTCGCATTCGTTATGGGGAAAGATGTTATCTACCCCACCGCCATGGATATCGAAGGTATCGCCCAGGTACTTGCGCGCCATGGCTGAGCATTCAATATGCCAACCGGGGAAACCCATCCCCCAGGGGCTTTCCCATTGCAGGATGTGCTCTGGCTCGGCCCGCTTCCACAGTGCGAAGTCGTCTGGGTGGCGTTTTTCGTCCTGCACCAGTTCCCGGCTCCCGGCTTGCTGTTCTTCAATGCGCCGGTTGGAGAGCTTGCCATATTCAGGGTAGGAGCGCACATCAAAATAGACGCTCCCATTGACTGCATAGGCCTTGCCTTTTTCGATGAGGGCTTCGATCATGCTGATCTGCTCTGGGATGTGACCGCTGGCCCGTGGGCTGATATCTGGCCGCAACACGCCCAGCGCGTCCATATCCGCAAAGTATTCGCGCGCGTAGGTCTCCACGACTTGCATGGGCGTGGAAGCAGATTGACGCGCTTTCTTCAGGATGCGGTCTTCGCCGTCATCCAGCAGGTGGCCCACATCCGTTAGATTCTGCACATACAGCACGTCATAGCCAGAGAAACGCAGGTAGCGGACGACGACATCAAAAGAGACATAGGTTTTTGCGTGGCCCACATGCGAATAATCGTAGACCGTTGGTCCGCAGACGTACATGTTTACTTTGCCCGGCTCCAAAGGCTCAAAAGGCTGCTTCTCTCGCCCCAGGACGTTGAAGATTTGCAGGGTCATGTTCGGTTTCGCCTCCTTGCGAACTCGCGGTATAGTAAACGCGCAATTGCAGTTGTGCGGCCTACGCTTGACGGCTGGCTAACCCTGTGGAATGGATACTGCTACAGGGCGGCTCCCTCACTGCACAGGAGAGAGCATGCTACAATTCTACTACACGAGATTGCGCAGGATAGCCCTAATTCGGAGAGAGACATTTGAAGCGATACGCCCTATTCTGGCTACTGCTGCTGCTCCCTGGTATTCTGGCGTTGGCCCTGCGCCGCAAATTCAAACTGTTGAGCTACAAATTGAGGCTGGCATTGCGGGGTGGTACCGCGCGGGCCAATGGGTACCCTTGCAAGTGACCTTGCAAAGCCAGAATTTGAGCGTCGATGGCGAATTACGCGTGCGGGTGAGCCAGGATTCCGGTGGAGCGACTCAGTTTGAAACCCGCTACACCACGCCCATCAGCATCGCAAGCAATGGCGAGCGCCGCGTGTTCCTATATGTATCTGTGCATGATTTTGCACAGGAAGTCCAGGTCGAACTGCTGGATAGCAGCGGCGACGTGGTGACCAGCGAGCGCGCCAACCTGACCCAAATCCTGGCGGCGGATGTCTTGTTTACCGTCGTCAGCGAGTCCACCACGGCATTTCTGGATGTCTCTCGCGTGGCGCTGGGGCGCGGGCGCAATTATCAGGCCAACTGGCGCCTGGAGGACCTGCCCCCCAACGCGGATGCGCTCCGTTCGATTGATGTGCTTGTCTTTCATGAGGTTGATACTGGCCGTCTTTCTTCGGACCACCAAGCCGCGCTGGCTGCCTGGGTTGCCAGCGGGGGGCACCTCATCGTCACGGGGGGCACCAACTGGCAACAGACCACCGTGGGCTTGCTGGACCTGCTGCCCACAGCCCCCAGCGGCACGCGCAATCTGGAAAGCCTGGCCGACCTGGGCGCATTTTTGTATGTGAGTGACGAAGACCTGCTGGCTGCCCTGGAAGCCGAAACCCTGATCACAGAAAACACACCCCACGAAGACGTGAGCGTACTGCTGGAAGTCGATGGCACCCCCGCGATTGTGCGGCAAAACCTGGGCGCGGGCGTGGTGGACTTTCTGGCGCTGGACTTTGATCTGGAACCCTTGCGTTCCTGGCAGGGCAGCCCACGCCTATGGGCCGAGCTAACCACCACTGCCAGCCTGCGCCCCAGTTGGACGCATGGCATCGAGCGCTTTGAACTGGCGCAAGACGCGGCCAGCAACATCGAAATTGATCTGCCGGGCGTGCTGCGCCTGGCGGTGTTCCTGGTGGTGTACATCCTGCTGATTGGCCCAGTGAATTATCTGGTGCTCTATCGCTTGCGGCGCCGCGAGCTGGCCTGGGTGACCATCCCGGTGTTGATTGGGCTCTTTACGGTATATGCCTACGTCACCGGGTTTAGCGAGCGCGGGAATGCCATCACCGTTAATCAGATCAGCGTGATTCAGGTGTGGGATGATGTGGAAACTGCCCGTGCGGATGCGGTGATTGGGGTGCTTTCGCCCCGCCGCACCACCTATGATGTCCTGGCGCCCAGCGACCTGAATTTACGCTCTGTGCCCAATAGCAGCGGTGTGGGGGCGCTCACTCAGGTAACGATTCGGCAGGGTAGCGATTACCTGGCCGATGACATCCCGGTAGATGCCGCCATTATGACCACCTTTGCCACCAGCGGCAGCTTCGAAAAACCAGCCTTCCGGGGCAGCGCCACATGGACCCTTCCCTATAACAGCGTGGGCGGGCGCGTCGCGGGCGAGGTCACCAACCCTCTGGAAACCCCCCTGGAAGATGCTGTGATCCTGGTGGATGATGAAGTGCTGGTGCTGGGCGACCTGGCCCCGGGCGAAACGCGCACCTTCGAATTGCCAATCTCGCTGGACCAGCCTGTGCGCGCCACCCTGGGGAGCCGCGTGGATGCCCAGCAACCCGTGATGGCCTTCACGCCTAACCGCTGTGTGTTGCCCAACACGCTCAACATTTTTTATGACAATGTGCTGCGCGACCAGGAAGTGAACTGCGTCACCGACAGCGAAGACGACCGCAAAATGTTGCGACGCGCCCTGATGCTGGGGGCTATCAGCGCCGAGATTGACCGTAATGGTGGGCGTGGCCTGGGGGTATACCTGGTCGCGTGGAGCGAAGTGCCCTACCTGCCCATCCAGATGCCAGAAGATGCCCAGGCCGACCTGGGGACCACGTTGTTCATTTATCAGTTGCCGGGCGCAATCGCGCCAACAAATGGCGATCTCATCTCGGTGCCGCCAGGTTGGACGCTCTGGCACCATGTCGAAAGCGATGGGGGCATCCGCATTCTGGAAGTCAACCCAGACCTCTCCTTCCGGCTGGCGGGAGATCAACAGGTCAGCGTCCGCTTTACGCCCATGAGCGCCGTTCCGCTGGCACAGGCCACCGAGTTCGACCTGCGCCTGAACTCCCGCACGGTGACCACCTTGCGGCTGTCGCTCTTCAACTGGGCGTCTGGCGAGTGGGAAGAAATTGACCTCCAGGACCCCAACCAGATCAACAACAATCAGTTACAATTGACCGTATCCGACCGCGCCTATATTGGGCCGCAAAACAGCGTGCAGGTTCGCATCCAGGCCCGCGACCCCGCCATCCCTCAGGATGTCACCAACCTGCGCGTGTTCTTTCGGGGTACTGGAAGGAGTTCCTCATGACTGAGTCCATCATCCCGCCGACCAGCGCCGATGCGGTGCCGGAGGAGCATCACGACCTTTCGGCGCTGGCAGTTGACCGGGAAGACCTGGTCATCGAAACCCGCGAGTTGCACAAGCGCTACGGCAAGCTCCACGCCGTCAATAACCTGAGTTTGCGGGTGCCGCGTGGCTCCATTTATGGCTTTGTGGGTCCCAATGGTGCCGGGAAAACCTCCACCATGCGCATCCTGACCACGCTCATGCTGCCTACTTCTGGCGAAGCCTTCGTGAACGGCTTTTCGGCGCTCAAACAACCCCATGATGTTCGCCGCTCGATTGGCTACATGCCAGACTTCTTTGGCGTGTACGATGACATGAAAGTCTGGGAATATCTGGACTTCTTCGCGGCGTGCTACGAAATTCCAGAGAATGAGCGGGTGGGCCTCATCAACGACCTGCTCGAACTGGTGGACCTGGCCCACCGCCGCGATGATATGGTGGATAAGCTGAGCCGAGGAATGAAGCAGCGCCTTTGCCTGGCACGCACCCTGGCGCACGACCCCGAAGTGCTCATCCTGGACGAGCCCGCCTCCGGGCTGGACCCCCGCGCCCGCATCGAAATCCGTAGTTTGCTGGTGGAACTGGCCAAGATGGGCAAGACCATCTTTTTCTCCTCGCACATCCTGGCGGACGTCAACGAGATTTGCACCGATATCGGCATTATTGAGGCCGGACAGATCGTGGCGCAGGGGCCGCTCAGCCAGCTCCGCCGCCAACTGATGCCCAATCGCCAGATCGTCATCACCCTGCTGGACCGCGCTGAAGAAGCCAAAACCCGCCTGGGCAGCGTGCCAGGTGTCGAGAGCATCAGCGACATGAGCGACGAAGGCGGCAAAAAGCGAATCAAGGTAGAATTCAGCGGAGAAGACACCGCCATCAGCGAGCTACTCCAGGTGCTCGCCCGCGAAGGCATCCCGGTGATGAACTTTGCTGAACAAACCCAGGACCTGGAAACGGTCTTCATGCGCGCCACGAAAGGGATCGTAACCTGATGAACCCGGCCCGCTTGTTCTTTAGCAATCCTGTTATCCTCAAAGAGCTACGGGGGCGGATGCGTGGTCCCCGTGCCTTTGTGGTGCTGACCGGCTACCTGATCCTGGTGGGCGGCTTTACCTTGTTGCTGTATCTGGGCATGACGCGCGTCTCTCAGGTAAGCACAGATCAGATCGATGGCGGCGAAATTGGGCGCGTGCTGTTTACTGGCGTGGTCGGCATTCAGCTTTTCCTGGTGACTTTCATCGCGCCAGCCTTCACCGCTGGGGCCATCAGCGGCGAGCGCGAGCGCCAAACCTTCGACTTGCTACGCACCACCCTGTTGCCAGCCAGCAACCTGGTGATGGGTAAGCTGATCTCGGCGCTGGCCTACGTATTTTTGCTGTTGCTGTCGGGCATCCCCTTGCTCAGCCTCTCCTTTATCCTGGGTGGCACCGATGTTCCAGATATCCTCATCTCGATTCTGGTGTTGATGGTGATGGCGATTTTCCTGGGCACTGCCGGGGTTTACTTTTCTGCCGCCACCAAGCGCACCCTCCCGGCCAGCATCGCGACCTATGGTGTAGCGCTGCTGGTGGTGGTCGGTCTGGCGCTCATCGCGCAGATTGTGGTGGCCCTTACGCAAACGCTGCTGGATAACGCGGACCTCAGCCAGGATGCCGAATGGGTGGTGCTCATCGTTCGGGGCGTCTTCATCTGCCTGAATCCGGTAGCCACCCTTCAGGTGACGCGGGATTACCTGGTGGCAGAGCAAAACCCCTGGACCTTTACCTATACCTTTAGCGGTGGCGAAACCGCGACGATCCCTTCGCCCTGGATTGCATTTACCGGGGTCTATTTGCTGATTTTCCGCAGTGTTCTTTATATTTACCACGCGTCAGATCAACAAGGTAGACGACTTCTAATGAACGCGACCCCCTCCCTCAACTTAACCGGAGTGCTGCGCCGCTGGGATCGGCGGCGACGCCTGACGCTGACCTGGCTGTGGTTGCCGCGCGCGCTGCTGGTGGGCGCGTTGGTTGGCATGCTGGTAGCTGTGATTTCGCTGTTGCGCCCCTGGTTATTGCCACAGGAAGTGCAACAGGTCGCTTTGGTTGCGCTAGGGGGGGCTGTGGCGCTCTTCCTGCTGGCCATCTGGCTCTATCCACGTTCCATACCGTGGCTTGCCCAGCATTTTGACCTGCGTTTTGGCCTCAAAGAGCGCATTAGCACTGCCTTACAGTTGCGCGAAGGCCACATTCCCTCCGCAGGCATTCTGGAGCCTTATCAGATCAAGGATACCCAGGCCGTGGTGGGGAAGGTGAACCTGCGAGAGCAACTCCCCTTTCGCGCGCGTGCCCTGGAATGGGCCGCGATGCTGCTGGCGCTGGCTGCTTTATTGCTCCTGCTCAATGCTGATTATCGTTTTGCGAAAGAAATTGAAGAAGAACGCGCTGTGGACCAGGCCATCGAAGAGCAAATCGAGGCCCTGGAACAGACCCGCGAAGACATCCTGAGCAACGAAAACCTGAGCGAAGCCGAGCAGCAGGCGCTCACGCAGCCCCTGGATGAAGCCCTCGAAGCGCTGGAAGCACCCAACATCTCGCGCGAGGAGGCCGTAGCCGCCCTGCAAGAAGCCCAGCAACAGCTCGAAGCATTGGGCGAAGGCCTCGCTCAGGAAGAGCTGGACGCCATGCAACAGGCTGGCAATGAACTCTCAGAATCTGGCAACCCAAATGCAGAGTCCGCCGGGGAGGCGCTGCAATCTGGCGACCCACAAGCCGCTGCTGAAGCGCTGGAACAGCTGGGCGAAAACGTGGCCGAAGGCGAACTGAGCCAGGAAGAAGCCGAAGCCCTGGCCGATCAACTGGATGCCGCCGCGAATGCCACTGAAGCGACCAACC
>JAAUUD010000082.1 GCA_012031655.1 Anaerolineae bacterium
CCGCGGCGCTCGCTGCGCGGGCCAACTTCAGGCGTCTTTGAGAACGTAACCGCAGCGCCGCCCAGCCACCCAGCCCCCAACGCCCAACCCCAGGCCAAACGAGAACAGGATCAAAGAAGCTCATGTTGCCCCCTGCCTTAAATGTCCAGCAAGATTCGTCCGCAATTCTGGCACTGCACCACGGCTTTGTGCTGCCGTACCTGGTAGATGATGGTCTGATTCTGGTCTACGCGGCAAACTGCGCAGGCATCGCCTTCCAGGAGCGCGATGGGCATCCCGTTCTTAAGCGGCTTGAGTTTTTTATAGATTTTATAGCCTTCGGGATAAGCTTCTTTTAGAAAAGCCACCGTATCTTTGCGTTCGGCCAACCAACGTGTCATCTGGTTATGGAGTTGCTCGCGTTCGGCCAGCATGCTCTGGCTGTTGCTCAGTTGGGCTTCTTTGGCGCTTTCGTAAGCCAGCTGTGCTTCTTCGAAGGCCGCCTGAGCACCGCGCACTTGCTCGTGGGCCTCTTCCATCTGCGTTTGCAGGACTTCGAAGCGACGCTTGCTGGCTTCAACATCGTTTTGCTGGTCTTGCATTTCTTTGGGGGTGGTGATGCTGCCCCCATAGAGGCGTTGTTCGCCTTCCTGGATGCGTGCTTCCAGAGTTTGGCGTTCCAGGTCGCGGGTATTCACCAGATATTGCGCTTGCTGGAGCAGTTTTTCACACTCTTTATAGGCTCTGCGATGTTCCAGAACCTGCTGGTCGTTCTTGATTTCGGCTTCTATAGTTTGAACACGCTGCTGGGCATCATCCAGCGACATTTCGAGTGTTTGTAGCCGATAAAGGGCCTGCGTTGGGTTCATGATTGCCTCTGCTGGTTAACCCCAATCCTTCTGAAGTATAACATACTCTCCTGGTTGGCGATGTACACCAAGCAGATATAGACTAGATGTGCCTAACAAGTTGATGAGGCTGCGGCATGAAATCCGTCCATATCTCACCTGCGGAATGGCGCTGGGTTGCGATCTTTAGTGGGTTGCTGGTTGCGCTAACCCTGCTCCCCTATGCCTGGGCCATTGCGGTGTCTGGGGGAGAATATCAATTTATGGGGGTCCTGGCCAATCCCCAGGATGGCGCTACCTATCTTTCTAAAATTCAGCAAGGGCGAGAAGGCAACGTGCTCTTTGAGCTACGCCACACCCCCGAAGCGCACAATGGCGTTGCTTTTCATCTTTTTACCTGGGTCTGGGGCACCTGGCGAACGTGCTGGGGCTTTCTAACGTGGTGATTTTTCACCTGGCGCGGGTGGCGACCAGCTTTTTTATGTTCAGCGCGATCTACCAACTGGGCGCCGCCGTGTGGACGCGCTTGCGGCCTCGGCGCCTGTTCTTCAGCCTGACCGCCGTTGGCTCTGGCCTAGGGTGGTTTGTGCTGGTCCTGGATAACGACGCCATTGCGCCGGACCTCTTTGTGCCAGAGGCGTTTCCGCTGCTGGCAGCCTATAGCAACCCGCATTTTCCGCTGGCGATTGGCATTCTGGCTGTGATGGCGGCGCAGTTTATCACTGTGTTTCGCCCTGGCTACAAAGAAGCCCCCACGGCGGACAATGGCGGGCTGTTGATCCTCCTTTTGACGGTGATCCTGACGCTGGTTTCGCCACCGGGGGTGCTGGCCATGGGCGGGATGCTCACGGTCTATACCGTGGTGCGCGCCTACCGAACCCGCAAGTTGCCCTGGCATGAAGCGCGTTGGGGAGCCATGGTCATCCTCCCGGCAGCGCCTTTTGCCCTCTACTATCTGGCGGTGTTTGCCTTTAACGATGTTCTGAGCGGCTTTAACGACCAGAACATTACCCAATCGCCTAACCCTATCCTGTTTATCTTTGGCTATGGTCTGTTGCTGCTCATCGCCGTGCCGGGGCTGGTGCGGGCAGTGCGGCGTTTTGAGCCCGATGGAGACCAGATGATGCTGTGCTGGGTTGTCGCGGGGGTTATCTCAATTTATCTGCCCTTTGCTTTGCAACGGCGGATGTTCATTGGGCTGATCTTTCCGGTGGTCTATTTTGGGGTGCGGGCTCTGGAAGATTATTGGGTGAACCAGGTGCCCAAGCGCTGGCAAGCGCCGCTGCTGCTCCTGCTGTTTGTGTTCATCCTGCCCACCCATGCCTTCACCTTTGGGGCACCGTTGGCGCTCACTGTGGTGAACCCGGAGTTTGGTGCAGACAACTTCCTCAACCTGAATTCCGACTATATCCGCGCCTTTGACTGGTTGAACGCCAATGCCGAACCCGGCGAGGTGGCGCTGGCGGCCCGCTCGCCGGCCCTCTGGTTGCCTGCGCGGACCTCGCTGCGCGTGGTGTATGGTCATCCCTTTGAGAGCGTGCCTGCCGAGGAACGGCTGAACCAGATGCGCGCCTTCTACCGTGGCGAAGATTGCAGCACCCTCGTCACTGGAGAGGGCCTGCCCTTTCAGGCCCACTACATCTTGTGGGGTCCGGCGGAGGAAAAAACCGGCGAGGTCACGAGCGATGATTTGCGAGACGACCGGCTGGACCTCTCAGATATTGGGTTAGGCGACTTCAACCTGGAGGCGCTCGACGATGAGCAACTGGAAGATATTCTGGATGAGCGGCGCCTGCCAGAAGCGGATAATTGCCGCCTGGCCCTGGAAGAAGCGGGCTTTCCTGTGGAGCGCTTTGGGAGCGTCACGCTGTTCCGCATCCGCCCCTGAGTTGCTCGAAAAGGCCAACCCATGCACATCAGCCAAAAAGAGTGGCGCGCGGTGATCGCTTTTGCGCTGGGGGTGGTGCTGCTGACGAGCCTGCCCTATGCCGTGGGGTGGGGGGCAGCAGGCGCAGACTGGGAGTTTAACGGCTTTGTTTTTGGCGTGGAGGATGGCAACGCCTATCTGGGCAAAATGAAGCTGGGCGTGGAAGGCAGTTGGCGTTTTTACCTGTTCTACTCTCCCGAAGAAACACCCAGCGCCTTTGGGCTTTATCTGCCTCATCTGGCGCTGGGGCAGGGGGTGCGCCTGTTTGGACCGCCGCCCGCCGCTGAGCTGCCTACGGTGCTGGCGTTGGTTTTCAGGGGTGGCGGGTGGTTGCAACGGTGCTGCTGGTCTTGGCGACTTACATCTTTATTGCCTGGTTTGTGGAAAGCCCGCCAACGCGAGGGCTGGCGCTGACCCTGGCGATACTGGGCGGTGGGTTGGGCTGGGTGGTGGCCCTGGCGGGCCAGACCGAACCCTGGGGGAACCCTCCCCTTGAGTTTTATGTGCCAGAGGGATTCTCGTTTCTGGTGGTGCTGGGGTTGCCGCATATTGCGCTGGGGCGTGCGGCCTTGTTGCTGGGCTTGGTGGCGCTCTTTGTGGCCTTGCGGTGCCGTGACTGGCGCTGGGCGTTGCTGGCGGGCCTGGCCTGGAACCTGGTTGGTTTGATGGTCTCTTTTTACCTGGCTATAATTTATATGTTGCTGGCCACCTGGAGCTTAGCCCTGTGGGTGCGGCAGCGGCGGCTCGCCGTGGGGCTGGCTGGGTTTGGGGGGCTGGCTGCGGGTCTGACGCTCCCCCTGTTTGCCTACAATGCCTGGCTTTTTGTGGATAACGCTGCCTTTGCCCAATGGTCTCGTCAGAATCAGTTGCCGTCGCCGCATCTGGCGCACTATTTGCTGGCCTATGGCGTCTGGATCATGCTGGGGTGGGTGGGGCTGCGCTGGGCTTGGCGCCGCGCGCAACGCTCGCAGCAGGCCGCCCACGCCTTGCTGGTGAGCTGGGTGGTGGCGATGCCGCTATTGGTCTATCTGCCAGTGAATGTGCAGCGCCGCCTGGCTGAGGGGGTTATTGTGCCGCTGAGTATTCTGGTGGCGGTGGGGCTGCGGTTGGGCGCCCACCAGGCAGCGGTGTTGGGCAAAGGGCGCCACTGGCGCTTTCGGTGGGCGCGCGGGTTGGCGCTGGTGCTCTTGTTGCCAAGTAGCGCTTTGCTCTTGCTGGTGAGCACACTTAGCCTGGCTACGCCCAACCCACCTGCTTTTCGGCCTGTTGCCGAGCTGGAGGCCATGGACTGGCTAAACCGCCAGGCTGCACCGGGGGCCGTGGTGCTGGCCGCGCAGACCACCGGCAACTACCTGCCAATCCGGACCAACCTGCGTTCGTTTCTGGGGCATGGGCCAGAAACCCTCTATTCTGATGAAAAAACAGCGTTGGTGGCGCGCTTCTATGCCGGGGCGTTCTCGCCAGCGGAGCGTGACGCTTTTTATGAGCGCTACGCAATCCGGTATGTGATGTGGGCCCCCCTGAGCGTGAACTGGGCACCAGCACCGCCTGGCAAGCCGACCTCCAGCCCGTTTATGATGCCGAAGGGGTGACGATTTTTGAGGTGCCTGGTTCATGAAGCCCACTGAAATTCGCGGAATATGGGTAGCGGGCTTGCTGGGAGCGGTCCTGTTGTTGCTGTTCAGCCGGTTGCTGCTGGGCGAGCGCTTCCTCTTCTGGGGGTTGCCCGCCCTGCAATTTTACCCCTGGCGGGCGCTGGGATTTGATGCCCTGGCGCGGGGCGAACTGCCCTACCTCAACCCCTATAATGGCGCTGGGGTGCCACTGATGGCCAACTATCAAAGCGCGCTGCTCTATCCGCCGAACTGGTTGCACCTGGTGATGGGCGATGCGTATGCCATGAGCGTGATAGCCGTGCTGCACGTGGCCTGGGCGGCGTGGGGCATGTGGTTGTTCGGCAAACGTTTGCAGATAAACGCGCTGGGGCGCGGCGTGAGCAGCCTGGCCTTTGCCCTGGCGAGCTATCACCTGGCGCGCTTGTTCTCCTTCCCAACGGCCAATGCGTACGCCTGGTTGCCCTGGCTGCTCTGGGCGTTGGTGGGCGTGTTGCAGGAACGCCACGCGCTTCAGGTGGCGTTGCTGAGCCTGGTGACGGCCCTGTTGTTGCTGGCGGGCCACGCGCAAACATCGCTTTATGTGCTGGTGTTAGCCCTGGCCTTTGGGGCATGGGAGCTTTTTTCGCGGCGCCAGACGGGGCGTGCGCGTTTGCTGGCCGCCGTTCTGGCGGCAGTGGGGATGGCGCTGGGCGCGGCAGTGGCGGGTTTTCAACTTTTGCTCACTGCCGAGTTTCTGGCAGCTTCGCAGCGTAGCGGTGGCGTCCCCTTTGCCGAACTCACCAATTTGTCTTTCCACCCGGCGCGGGCCTTCGTGTTTTGGATGCCGGGTTTCTTTGGTTCTCCGGTGGATGGGTCGTACCTGACGCCCGGACGCGGCGCCTTTTTTGAGGATGCCGTGTATGTGGGCGTGCTGCCGTTGATCCTGGTGGTGGCTGCAATTTCGGGCTGGCTCCAGCGGCGGCGCGTGCTGCGGCACTGGGGCGCTTTTCGTAGCGTGCCCTTCTGGGTGCTGGTGGGGGGCGTGGGCTTTGTGCTGGCGATGGGCCAGCATACGCCGGTCTATCGGCTGCTCTACGAGCATGTGCCCACCTTCGATGCCTTCCGCGAGCCGGTTCGTTGGATGGTCTGGCCTGTGTTTAGCCTGAGCGTGCTGGCGGGCATTGGCGTTCAAAACTGGGGCCGCACGCACCGGACCTTTTTCTGGGCGCGCCTGGCGGGCGTCGGGGGGGGCGGCATGGCCCTGCTTGCCCTGCTGGCAGATGCCTTTGTGCAGCCAGAGAGCGCCGCTTTGCTGGTGTTCAGCGGCGCCCTGCTGGCTTTGGGCGCCTGGGTTGCAGCGGCAGCGTTGTTGACCCTGGCCCAGCCAGATGAAACCTGGAATGTGCCAGCCTGGCGCTGGCAACTGGCGGTGCTGGTGGTGGTGGCGGTGGATCTCGTCTGGGCGGCGCAGGGCCTCAACCCAACGGTCTCCGAAATTTTCTATCGGCCTGGGAGCTTTACCGCGCCTCAGGGGCGGTTGTACTGGTACGCTGACCAGGAAGAGCAGATTAAGTTCGAGCGCTATTTTGACCTGGCGGACTATCGCAAAGCCGAACGAGATGCCCTGAGCTTGCGGAACTCGCTGCTGCCCAACCTCAACATCGTGGATGAAGTGCCGCTCTATAGCAATTTTGACCCCCTCCAACCGCGCGCCCTGGCAGAATACACTGCCCTGCTGGAAGCTGCGCGCGATGCACAGGCCGCGCGCTTGTTGCAAGCTGCGGGGGTGGGCCAGGTCTATGGCCAGGTGCAACCGCAGGGCTGGCTGCCCCTGGAAGGGGATGTGCCGGGCTATGCTGCGCCAGAAGCGCCGCCCTCCGCCTGGGTCGTGGGCCAGGCCAGCTGGGCGGAGGACGAAAGCGCGGTTCGGGCTGCTTTGCTCGCTGAGGGTTGGGAGCCATCCCAGGAGGTGATTTTGCTGGAGGAAGCCCCCGCGACCGGCCCGCCTCCATTGCAAGCGGTGCAATTTTTTGAAGAACTGCCCGCGCCCAACACCGAGCGCCGCTTTCGGGTGGTGACCGAGGGGGGGCGGCTATCTGGTGGTGGCCACCACCTGGCTGCCGGGCTGGTCAGCGCGGCTCAATGGAGAAGCAGTGCCGCTCTATCGGGCCAACCTGGGCTTTATGGCGGTGCCGTTGCCAGAAGGCGGCGGCGAAGTCACGCTGCGCTATCAGCCACGGATGGCCACGCCGGGCTTAGCGCTGAGCCTGCTGGGATTGCTGCTCACCGGGGGGCTGCTGGCCTGGGGGTGTTGCGGCCTGCCAGACCGCTGCCTTACCTGCCACTGGAAAGCATGCCCGAGGGCGAGCCTTATGGCTGAAGCCATGCAGCAACGCGGGCAACTGCGCATCTCGGAGCGGCGGTTGCTGCTGCGCCTGGGCGATGCCGCCTGTAACTTTTTGGCGGTGCTCATCGCGTTGCGCATCTGGGCGGGTTTTAGCAATCTATACACGTTTGATGCTGGTTTTGTGCTCAACAATATTGGCTGGTTCTTTTTGCTGCAAAGCCTGTGGTTTTTGCTGGCCAGCGCCAACGACTTCTACGACCTCCGCCTGACGGCGAGCACCTTTGGCTCGGCCACCCGCCTGTTGCAGATTACGCTGCAAATGCTGATCGTCTATTTGTTGATCTTCTTCCTCTCCCCCCGCGAGGCCCTGCCACGTTTGTTTATCCTCTACTATGGCGTGGGTTCCTTTGTGCTCATCTCGCTCTGGCGGACCTGGCGGCCCTTCCTGATTGGCTGGACCCACCAGCCCCGGCGCGCCATCGTGGCCGGGAGCGGCTGGGCAGCCCGCCAGATGATGCAGGTTCTCGAGCTGGAAGCCACCCAGGAGTATACAGTGGTTGGGGTGATCACCGAGGAGGACAAACCGCTAGGCACCGGGCGTTTGCTGCCGGTCAAGCAGAGCCGCGAAAGCGTTTTGCAGTTTGCGGCTTCGGTCCGGGCGTCAGAGATCATCCTGGCTTACGAAAGCCGTATGTCGGGCCAAGTTTTTCAGCAGATTGTGGATGCTTACGAGCAAGGCTACACCATCGTGCCCATGCCCATCCTGTTCGAGCAGATCACCGGGCGCGTTCCGATTGAGTACGTGGGGCAGGAATATTGGAATGTGGTGCTCCCGATCCAGAACCACAACCTCTTTAGCCCCAATCCGGTCGTAAAGCGCCTGCTGGATGTGGTGCTGGCATTGACGGGATCGGTGCTCTTTGCCGGCCTGCTGCCCTGGATTGCCCTGGCAATCTACCTGGACTCGCCGGGGCCGATTTTCTTTCGGCAGGAGCGCGTCGGGCGTGGGGGGCGGCCTTTCTACATCCTCAAATTGCGCACGATGGTTCCAGATGCCGAAAAGCTGAGCGGGCCGGTCTGGGCTAGCGAGCGTGATCCGCGCATTACGCGCATTGGGCGCTTTTTGCGCAAAACCCGGCTGGATGAACTGCCACAACTGATCAATGTGTTACGCGGAGAGATGAGCCTGGTGGGGCCACGCCCAGAGCGCCCGCATTTTGTGGAGCAGCTTTCCGCGCAAATTCCCTTTTACCGGACCCGGCACATCATCAAGCCGGGCGTCACGGGCTGGGCGCAGGTGCGCTATGGCTATGGCAACTCCGTAGAAGATGCGTTGATCAAACTCCAGTACGATCTTTATTACATCCGCCACCAGAACCTGACCCTGGATGTGCTGATCTTGCTGCGGACGGTGGGTAAGGTGCTCAAGCTGGCCGGGAATTAGGCACACGCTGCGCCGCAGGCCAGGCGCGCTCGCTCGATGTAGGGGTCGTGCTGCCAGATGGCGCGGTAAACGTCCACCGGGTCAGTATCCGGGTCATCATCCGCCGCGTAGCGCTCCGCGAGTTCAAACCAGGGGGCGTAGAAGGCCTCGCCCCAACCGGGCAGCGCCAGTTGCGGCAGGTAGGCTTCCACCCCGGGCTGCCCAAAGACCACATCAAAATAGGACTGGATGACGATGCGCGGCGGCACCGCCCGGATGAGATGCGCGTTGATGCGGGTTTCCTCCTCTGGTGTGCGCTGGTGCGCCAGGGCAGCCAGCACCGCATGGGCTTCGGCCCCCGTGTAGGCATCGAGGAAGAGTGCATGCTGGGCAGCCTGCTCGGCGGCGTCATTTTCGCCCAGGGCCAGGCGCGCCCGCGCCAGCTGGGCATAGACCCAGGGCTGGCCATCATCAAAGGCCAGCGCTTGTTCGTAGGCTGCCGCCGCTGCCGCTGGGTTGCCCTGGTAGGCCTGGTAAAAGCCCAGCGCGCTGGCCTGGAAGAAGTCTGCCGGGGCAGGCAGCTCCGTCAGTAGATCCGCATCCTGCGCGCCCCAATCCCGGTAGGCGATGAGGAACAGCCGGCCAAAAGGCCCAAAGCCCGCGTAGGCATTCTCCAGAGCAGTTTGCCGCCAAGGGGCGGCTTCGTCTTCCCAATACCCTGAGCCAAAGGGCACCGGAAAGGGGGTTCGGACGGTCATGGGCACCAGATTCACCAGGGAAATTCCCTGAGCGTAGCTCTCCAGGGCGGTGGCTTCCTGGTCAGCGGCGGCCTGGTAGTCCCCCAGCTTGAGCCAGTACACGGCCAGGTCAGGCCGCAGGCTGGTGGCGCGCTGCATGGCAGCGGCAGCGCCTTCAAAATCTCCCGCCTGGGCCAGGAGCGCTGCCAGATTCGCCTGCCCGATGTCATAGTTAGGGTCGTCTTCCAGCGCGCGTTGATAGGCAGCGATGGCTTTGCCCAGATAGGTGGCGGGGTCTTCTTCGGCGGCCACGCCCAACAGGTAGGCGCGTTGCAGATCGTAGAGCCGCAGGTCGGGGTCCAGGGCCTGGGCGCGCTCGAGTTGAGAGAGGGCCTTGGCGTGGTCGCCATCCAGCGAAGCCACGTAGGCTTGCAGACTTTGCACCTGGGCCAGGTCCACGCGCAGCAGCCAGAAGCCATAGGCCAGCACCGCCACCGCCAGCGCTGGGCGCAGCAGTGCAGCTATCCCAGAAGGGGCCAGGCGGGGCGGCTTGTTGCTGGCGTGGATGTGACCCGCCACGCCATAAGCGGCTGCGATGAGCACCGGCAGCACCGTTGAAGTGTAGGTGAAGGTATCCACCACGCTCTGCACCGCGAAGGTCGTCAGGGACGCCATGATGCCGATCAGGCGCACCCGATGCCCCCGATAATCCAGCCGCCAGCGGTGCCACAGCGTCCAGCCAAAGGCAATACCCAGCCCGCCCAGCACTAGCAGGCCCGGTACCCCGAGTTCTGCCAGGGTGTTTAAGTAGAGGTTGTGGGCGGTCTTGAGGTGGGCAGTGGTCGGCGTGATGGGCTGAAGATCGCGCATAAAGTAGCCAAACTGGTAGACCCCCGCGCCAGTGAACGGTTCCTGCTGGGCCATTTCCAGCGCGCCTTGCCACAGATCAAGCCGCCCCTGGTCGCCGGAAGCCCGCCCCGCTGCCCCACTGATGGAGATGACGTAGAGCACCACGGCCCCCGCAAAGATCAGGAAGGCAGCCAGCGCGCCCAGCGCGCGGCGTGGTAGGCGCTTCAGGCGGAGTTGGGGCAGCAGGTAACCCGCCAGCCCGACCCCCACGCCCGCCACCAGCCCCAGAAAGGCCCCGCGCGAGAGGCTGAACAGCAGCACCCAAACCAGGCCCAACACAACCAGCCCCAACGCTTGCCGGTCCTCGCGGCGGCGGGCGGTGAGCGCCCAGGCCAGCACAATTGGCAGGCTCACCACGGTGAAGTTGCTGAGCCAGGTTGCCACATTGAAGGCCAGCGCCAGCCGATAGCCCACCGGGGGCAGGGGGTCTGCCCACCCACCGATTGCCCACCAGCCCGGCGCGGCGCTCCCAAAGCCCAGCCCAAAATACCAGGAGAGCAACTCCGCCGCGCTGATGACCACCACCAGCGCCGCCACCAGAAAAAGCGCCATCAAAACCCAGCGCTGCGTCCGCGTTGCATCAGGTCCACCAGCCAATAAAAACCCAGCAGGTGCACCGCCAGGGTCCAGCTTTGTTCCAGGCTCACGCGGGGGTCGTGCGAGGCCGCCAGCGCCACCACCAACCACAGCGCATAGGCCAGCAGGGGCAGGTCAAGCGGGGTGCGGGGCCAGGCGCGTTTTTCCAGCGTCAGGCCCAGCACCCAGCCCGCCAACAGCCCGCTCATCAGCAAGTGATGGAACAGACGCAGCAAAAAGTTCGTGTCGGGGTAGGCCGCCCCGCCGATAAATGCCAGATAGAGGATCAACACCAGGATGCCGGGCCGCTGCCAGCGGGGAGAAAAGGTCAGGCGCATAGAGGTCCTCATCAGCTAGGCCGCCACCATGCCCATTATAACAGCCTCGCCCCTAGCCCACGCTGGCCAAAACCCACAGCAACAGCCACCACAGGCAATAACGCAGGGCGCGGTGCTGGTTGTGGGCGGCAGCATAGAGCAAAGTCGCCAGCACCAGGCCCGGCAAAAAGCGCAAAATGCCCAGGTATTCCCGATAGGTCGAAAAAGGCAGAAAAGGCAGCACCAACGCATTGACCAGCAGCAGGCAGGTGAACAAACTCACCTGACGGGTGCGCCAATCGACCCCGGCCCGGTAAAGCCCCCATAGGCCCGGCAAAACCACCGCCGCCCCGTTAAACAGCAGCCCTTGCGCGATGAAACCTGCCAGGGTGCCTTCTGTCCACAGGCGCCCAATCCCGCGATAGGGCAGCAACTCAAAGCCAGTGGCGCCGGCCCCGCCCGATCCCACACCGGGGCTGCCCAGCCAGGCCCATAGCAGGACCTGCCATACTGCAAAGGGCAGGCCCACGGCCAGCAGCAGCAGGAAGACCAGATCCTTGCGCGGGAAGCGCAGGAAGGCCAGGGCGTAGGCCGACATCACCGCGAGGGTCACCTCGGCGGCCATGCCGCCCATGGTGGTGATGACCAGCGTGCGCCGCTCGAAGTCCTCGGGCGCGAAGCACTGCTCGAGCTGCGGGAGCAGGTCGTCGTTGCGGGCGCCCACACCGCACACGACGCGAAGTCGCCGCTCTCCTGCAGGATCGAGGTGCCGCCGAACGACACGAGATCGCGAGGGACGCAGTTGTTCTCCGTACGGACCCGCTCGTTGGCGATGACCTGGAGCTCCGAGCCGCCGAAGGTCTGACGCCGCGCCTCGTCGAGGCGCGTTGTCCGTGCCTGAAGCTCCCCCCGCTTGCGCTTCGAGGCGCCGGCGGAGAACTTCGTAGTTGCCCGCATCGATCGTCGTCGCCGCACCCCCCGTCGGGGTCTGC
>JAAUUD010000002.1 GCA_012031655.1 Anaerolineae bacterium
CCGTCGGCCGACGCCGGATAACTGTGGTGCGGGCTACGGTGGTGCTCAACCCGGGGGTAAACCTGCAATGCCGGGAATACCCCAGCGTGAGTGCGCGCTCGCTGGCCCTCATCCCCAACAATACGCAATTGCGCGTGGAGGGGCTTTTTGCCCCGCGCGATGAAACCGGCGATGCAGGTGGCTTTGCCCAGGCTATTGTCATCGAGACAGTGCCGGACTTCACGCCGTTGCTCACCCAGGATCAGGAAGGACTGCCCTTTGGCGTGGCTAACCTCCCGCCAGAGTTGCTGGAAGGGCTGGCCGTGGGCGACCTGTGGCTTAGACGTGACCTGGCCCCACGGAAGATGGCACCGCTTTTGGCTGCTGGGTGAACGCGGGCTTCGTCCAGACCAACTACCGCGCAGATCGCATCCAGGAAGTGGTGGATTACCTGAGCCTGGTGGACCAGGAATTCATCGGGTTGACGCCCTATAACGTCCCAGCGGGCCCGCGTGGCCCCGGCACCACGACTAATCTGGTCCAGCCGCCGACGCCCGTGCGCGAGATCATCCAGGCAACGGTAACGCTCAACAGCGGGACCAGCCTGCAATTGCGCCGCACGCCTTCGGTCAATGGCGAGTCGCTGGCCCTCATCCCAAATGCCACCCAGCTCGAAGTGCTGGGGCAATTCACCGTAGAAGACCCAGCGGACCTGGGTACGCTGACCATCCCACAATGGTTGTTTGTGACCGCCGAAGACCCCAGCACCGGGGCGGGTTTGCAGGGCTGGGTGGCGGCGCAGTTCGTGGTGCTGACCTTTCGGGGTCGCCTGTTTAGCCTGAACGATGTGCCAGTCCTTGATGGGACGCAGGTTGGCGGCCCAGCCGTGGAAGGCGCAGCCAGCCCAGCCGGGGCAGTGGCACCTGGCGCGGCCTCTCCGGCGGCACCCGTTGCTCAACCGAGTGTTGACCCGAATCAGGTTCAGGGGCGGTTGCTCACTTCCCCCGGCAGCGAGCTGAACCTGCGCGATACACCCACCACCGAGGGGGTCGTGCGGATTGGCTTACCGGCGGAGGCAGTGCTGGCCGTTACGGGGCGCAATGGCGCGGGCACCTGGCTCCAGGTCACTTACCTGAACCCAACCGGCAGCCCGGTTAATGGCTGGGTATCGGCAGAGTTCGTGAGCCTCTCGCGCAATGGCAACCCGGTTGAACTGGGCAGCCTGCCCATCACAACTGGCGAAGGTGACAGCTACGTGCCGCCTGTTCAATAGCAGGCCGGGCCGCCAACATCAAAAGCCCCTTCCAGGCCAGAAGGGGCTTTTGGCATCTTGTACAGCCCGGGCTAGCCTAGCCGCCGGTCTGCTGGTTGGCGCTGCGGATGATCTGCGCCAGGGTTTCGTAGGGGCGACCGCCACCCAGCGAGCCATCCTGATCCGGCAGGCCGTTCCAGCGTTCGGCAGTGTTCAGGCGGTAAAGGACCGTGGGGGTGGAATCGACGCCGTATTCACGCGCGATGCGGCGGGCCTGGATGATGGCTGGGTCCGAGATGTTGGTGCTCATGCATTCGCGCACCGCGCTCCCGTCCAGGCCAAGGTCGGTTGCAATATCCTCCACGCCCTCCGGCGTAAAGTCCGTGATGCTACCGGCACGGGTGATCCGCAGCAGTTCGTCGTGCATTTCCCAGTAGGCGCCTTGCTCGTCCGCGCAGACTGCCGCCCGTGCCGCGTTGGTGGAGTAGGGCGCGCGGTTATCTGCCGGGATCAGGTAGATTTCTACACGGGCTTCGCCAGTCCGCACGAAGTCGTTAATGATGCGTTCCATCGTAGGGTGATAGGACGCGCAGAAGGGGCAGGTGAAGTCCATAAATTCTGCCAGGACCAGGGGGGCTTCTAAGCTGCCGATGTAGGGAATGCCATCTTCACTGATGCCGCGTTCGACGCCTTCGGCCACATCCGGCCCCTGTTCGACTGTGCGGGCGCTGGCGTTCTGGCCGCCAATGGGGATGCCTGCGTAGCCTTGATTCTCCTCAATTGTGACGGTGTCTCCGGCGCCACCCTGGTTGATGGCAATCACCGCAACCACCGCGATCACCACGGCCACCACCACCGCACCCAGGATCAAGCCCTGTTGCTGACGCCGATTAGCCGGCGCGGCGGCAGCCGCTGGCGCTGCCGAGCTTGTCTTTACTCTCTTTGCCATGATACCGTTTCTCCCTGCAAGGTAAGCTGTTAATGGGTCGAAAGTCCCATAGAATCTAGCAGAAAGCAGGATGCATTATCCAGGTATTTCTTACCTCGCGTTGCGAAAGAACGGGCAAACCGTATTGTTGAAGGGCACTCTATCCCCACGCGCATTAATCCTATGTAAGAACCAGCGAGCTTAGATCAAAAGCCTGGTACAATGGCGCCGATTTGATGGCATTTGTTTTGAACGTGACTAAGAGAGGAATTTGGCTTGGCAGCCTTGCTATTTGCTGAAGATGCGCAACGCGCTTATGAGCAGGCCATTCAAGCTGCCCGCCAGCGCCACAGCCCCTATCTGGATGTCGAGCACCTGTTGCTGGGCTTGCTGGAGGTGCAAACGCACGAGCCCTTGCAGACTTTGCTGGCCTCGGTGGACCGCCCTGCGATGATGCGGGTATTGACAGCGGATTTGGGTATGGTGCGGGATACCCCTCTCCCGGGCATCCAAGGGGTAACCAGCGCCGTCCAGAAGGTGTTTGGTGCTGCTGCCCACCAGGCCGAAGCAATGGGCCATAAAGTGGTCAATGGGGGGCACCTTTTGCTGGCCCTGGGCGAGACCCCCTCCGAAGCAGTGCAGGGAGCGCTGCGGGTCGCGGCGCTCGACCAGCAACATGTTGCACAGGTGACGCAGGAACGCAGCCCTCGCCAACGGGTGCCCGGGCGGGAGATCAAGCTCGAAACGGCCCAGGCCCGCCGCGAAGCACGCGCCAAACAAGCAGCCCGCCGCCAGGATCGCCAACAAGCCCAAAATGTCCCCTATACTCTGGTCATTAGCCTGGCGCTGGCGGTGCTGTCGGTTTATCTGGCTGTGGTGCAGCCAGAAATCTTCATTTCGTTCTGGATTGTGCTGGGGGGATGGATCCTTTCGGTGGCGGTGCACGAGTTTGCCCATGCCATCGTGGCCTATTGGGGCGGGGACCACACCGTGCGCGATAAAGGCTACCTCACGCTCAACCCGTTCAAATATACGCACCCCCTGTTGAGCATTGGCCTGCCCTTGCTCTTTCTGGCGCTGGGCGGGATCGGCCTGCCAGGGGGGGCTGTGTACATCGAGAAAAACCGCCTGCGTAATATCTGGTGGCGGAGCGCGGTTTCGGCGGCGGGTCCGCTGGGGACGGCCATTATGGCGGTGATTTTCTCTGCCCCTTTCTGGATGGGCTACATCAACCCCTTTGAACCGCCCTCGCGCATCTGGGCTGCTCTGGCTTTTCTGACCTTTTTGCAGGTGGTGGCGATCTTCCTGAACCTGCTGCCGATCCCACCGCTGGATGGGTATGGTATTATCGAGCCGTTTTTGCCGCCGAACATGGCCTATCAGTTCCGGTCCATTGGGTTGTTGGGCCTGTTTCTGGTGTTTTTTCTGTTTCGGGTGCCTGCTTTTGCAGAACCCTTCTTTAGCAACGTCCTGGCCGTGACTGATGCCCTGGAAGTCATCCGGGGGTACATTGGCGATGGCCTCAATTGGTTCAGATTCTGGAGTTAAACCACAACATGGCTTTTGAAACCGTAGCCAGCACAGAAGAACTGGGGCCGGGGAACCGGATTATTGTGGAAGTTGGCGACCTGTGGGTGATTGTGTTTAACGTCGATGGCCGCTATTACGCCTTTGAAGACCGCTGCACGCATGATGATGGCAGCTTCGATAGCGGCTCGATTGATCAGCAGGCAATTGAATGCCCCCGGCATGGCGCCCGATTTTCGCTGGAAGATGGCAAGCCCACCATGCCCGCCACCAAGCCAGTGCCGCGTTTTGCCGTGCGCGTGGAAGGCCAAACGGTTCAGGTGGACATCACGCAACGCCTGAACTAAACAACTAAAAAAGGCGGCGGCGGCGGCTCATCCTTGTGTAGGTAGGGCGCTGCAAACTTGAGCAGGTCGTCCAGCTCGATGGGTTTGGTCATCCACTTCTGGATGCCCAACAATTCGGCTTTGCCGCGCAAGGTGTCGTCTGCGGAAATGACGAAAACATGCAGCGCGTCGCCTTTGGGCATTTTGCGGATATGCTGCAAAACGACCATCCCAGACACTTCTGGCAGGTGCATATCCAGCAGAACAAGGTCAAAGGGGTCTTCTTTTTCCAACAGGGCGATTGCTTGCCAGGCCGTAGCAGCAATGTGCACCTGATGCCGATGGAAGAGCCGTTGATACAGAATGCCAAGTTCGGGTGTATCTTCGACGACCAGCAGTTTGCTCATGTTCACCTCTCCATGCCAAAAGTACCCGCTTTCTTCGTCCCGTGTCAAGCTCTTTGTATAATGGTCGGTGGCGAAAAATGCAAACCGGGAAAGTGCAAACCAGGAAGGTGCTCTTGATGAAGTGGATCAGCCTTTGGATGCTTAGCTTGGTGTTGGTGCTGGCCGCGTGCGAAGAAGACACGGTCGAGGTGCCGGCGCCCCAACCCCGCGCGACCACGGCGCCAGCCCAGGACGCCGCCGTACAACAACCGCCCCCTGTGGTAACGCGTGTCATCACCCGAACGCCTGTGCCCAGTGCGCCTGGCGCGGTGGGGGCTGCGACGATTGACCCTGCCCTGGCTGCTTATGCAGGCGCCTGGACCCTGATCTTGCGTCATGATGTATTCGATAGCGTCATGGGCGACCAGTTGACCTATAGTGCTTCAGCAACGGTTAATGTTGGGCTGGATGGCAGCGTCAGCGGGGCGGGCATATATTCTCAAAACCTGGTGGCTGGGAATTGCCCCACCGAGGTGCTCAACGAAGAAGCGCCGAGCTTTGCTGTGCTGGGCCAACTACGCGACCTACAGGGCCAGCCCACCATTGACCTGACCCTGCAACCTATCAACCTGACCCTGAACGAGCGCTACCGCGTGCGCTGCTTTGAACCCGACACCGGGTTTCCGATTGATACGGATACTGAAACGCAGTTCCTGTGGAATGCGCTTATTGTAGCAAATCTGCTGAGCTACTCTTTTTCGCTGGATGGGGGGGGTAGCGGTTGACCAGGAGCATAACCTGCTGAACCTGACCGGCGGCACCCTGACGGGCACTATGGAAACTGAGGTGTCGTTCGGACGCTAGCTAGGGTGGGGGCAGCGGAAAGCCGCCCCCGTGGGTTGCCTGAGGGGCCGGGATTAGTTCCCGGCCTCGGTTGCTTCTGGCGTTGGCTCGGCGGTGGCTTCGGCCATAGGTTGTTCTGTGGCTTCTACCGTAGGGGCTTCGGTGGCGGAAGCGTCAGCGCTGGCCTCCACAGTCGCCTCGGCGGTCGGTTCGGGAGTGGCTTCCGCAGCGAGGGCGGCGCGTTCCTGCGCTTCTGCAAGCAGCCCATAGAGGGCTTCGCGCTGCTCCGTGAGAGCCTCGCGCGGGTAGACCGGCAGGTTCACAAAGCCGATGCGGTTCAGCGTTTCGTCGCTCAGCAGGCTCCACATCAACGCACCGCCGGGGCCTGTTCCATGGCTTGCTGCGAAAGCAGCAGATGGTAGTTAATGTGCAGCGGGTAGCTGCCATCTTCTATGGTTTCCAGGCTGGGCACAACGCAGCCTGCCCCGCCATCCACCTCCAGCAGGCGAACCCGGGTCAGCGTTTGCGGGATGGGTTCAGCTTCTGGTGTGGCTTCGGCAGTGGCTTCAGCGGTCGGTTGGGCGGTGGCTTCTAGGGTGGCTTCGGGTGTTGCCGTGGTTTCGGGTTCGGCAGTGGCGGTGTCAATTTGGGCTTGCAGGCGCTCTTCTTCGCGCAAGCGGCGCTGATATTCGTTCCAATAGAGCACGGTGATCCCGCCGCCTTCCAGGTTCGCGACGGCAGCAGCGCGATAGAGGGCTGGGTCCGAAACGCCAAAGGGGTTATAGAACACGTTGGCTTCTTCGTCCGTGCGCTGGAAGCGGTCTGTAGCGCCAGCCAGGGCAAAGAGGGCGTCAATCTCAAAGCTGCTGCGCCCAGGCAAAAAGGCGAAGAGCGGCAGGTCGGGGTAGCTGGGGTCGAGCGCTTGCCAGTTGGTGGGGCCTTCCGGCACGGTGCGTTCGGCGTCTGCCGGGCTGGCGGCGGGGTCCTCTGGCAGCGGAGCGGCGAAGGCTTGCACCAGGTTATCCAGCGTTACGCAACTGGGCAACTCGGGGTAGTCCTCGCTAACCACAAAGACCAACGCTTCGCTACCCAGGGGTGTGCCATAGGTTTCGATGCCTGCTTCGTCGCAAGCGGCCAGGTCTTCCGGCGAGGGGGTGCTATCCGTGACGAGCACAGCAGCTTCGCCCGCGCAGAGTGCTGCATATCCGGCAGCGTCGCCCAGCAGCAAGGCGTCCACCACCACATTAGGAAATTCGCTCTCAAAGGCAGCCGTGAGGCTATCCAGCACGCGCACGCTCAGCGCGCCACCCTGGACAGTCACACTTCCGGCGGCCTCGCTGGTCAGCCCAACTGGGCTATCGGCGCGGGAGAAGGTGCGCCCGGTCTCGTTGAGTGTGAGGTTATTCAGGTTCCGCGCATAGGTGACCTCGCTGGCGGGCGTCAGGCCGAGTTCCTGAGCGCTTAGGCGGGCACCATCTTCTGCGTTAATGGCCTCCAGAAAGCCGCTTACGCGGGCATCTTCAGTGGCCGCCTGGTTGATGTATAGCCCCACTGGGCGGAAAGCCGGGTAGTTGGCGGTTTCGAAGCTGCTGGGCACGGCCACTTCGCAGATTTCATCTTCGCCAACGCGCAACTGGAGCTGGCGCACCCCTTGGCGATCAGTGATGGACTGGAAGTCTGCATAGGTCATAAAGCCCAGGCCGGGGGGGGCGCTGGCCACAACCGCCGCAATCATCTCCTCTGGCGCAGTGGGGGTTAAGTCGGTGCGCAGTTCGCCACCAGGCAGCAGAAAGGCCAGCAATTGCGCGGCGGTGCTCTCGGCTGGGGGCGCAAACAGGCTAATCTCTGCCGCTTCATCATCCGGGCTTAGCGTCTGGATGTCCGGGGTAGTGCCTTCGGCGCCAATGCCATAATAACCAGCCAGGGTATCGAGCGTGGTGCAGCTGTTGCTGGTGGTCAGGTTGGGGCTAAAGAAGAACACCAACCCTTCGTAGGCCAGCTTGTTCTCGATGAACTCGACGCCATTGGCGCGGCAGGTCTCTAGCTCGGCCTCGGTGATGTAGCGGGGCGTCATCACAAAGTCGATTTCCCCCGTGCAGAAGCGATCAAAGGCGCGGGAGGGGCCGCTGGTTTCCAGCGCAAAGGTGCCTGGTTCGCTAAAACGCTCCACCAGGTCGCCCAGCAGCGGCGCATCGAAGGTGGCGCCATCGATAATGTAGGCGGCATCCTGGTTTGCAGCCGGGGTGGCTGCGGGAGTCGCCTCGGCGGTGGCTTCTGGGGCAGGGGCTTCGGTTGCCAGCGCCGTTGCTTCAGCGGTGGGGGCTTCGGTTGGCTCAGCCGTCGGGTCCTGGGCAGAAAGCGTGCCAGAAAGGGTCAGCAAGAAAATTAAACCGAACAAAAGAAGCGGCGTCAGGCGCCGTAGGGTCCAGCTCATCGTCGTTTGTCTCCTGAGAATACAGCACAACACGGAAAACCAGGGGGCTTCCGCGCGCGACAAAACGTCGATGATTGTACTGCCTGCCCGCAGATTATCCAAGCGCTTTTTCGGGAAGGCTCATACCCCGGAACGCAGCACAGAGTAGAGCAGCCACAACCCCAGTCCGGTCGAGACGATAAACGCGGCCAGCATGATGGCCAGCACCCAGGTAGAACCGCCTGCCGCCACAATCGGAATCAGGAAGGATAAGCCAATAATGATCGCTGCGATGGTGATGCTCACTGATACCCGGCTGGCAATTTTATCTAACCGATTGAGCGCGTCGTCCAGGTTGGAATGATGTAGCTTGATTTCCAACTCGCTCTGGCGCAGTTGGCGCAGGATGTCTGTGCTTGCTTCTGGGGCGCGCAGCAGGAACTCGGCCCAGTCGCCAATCCCCTTATTGATGGGCTGGCTCCAGTACTCCGGCTTGAGGATATGCCAGCGCAGGCGGTTAATGTAGGGTTCGGAGACGGAAAAGATATCAAAACTAGGGTCCAGGCCCTGGCCCACCCCTTCGAGGATCACCAGCGTTTTGCTGAGCAACCATAAGTCGGTGGGCAGTTGCAAGTTATGGCGGAAGGCAATGGGCACCAGTTCGTTGATGATGCGGGTGGCGCGGATCTCGCGCAGGGGCATTCCATAGTAGCGGCGCAGCAGGCGCACCACATCTCGCCGCAGGGCATCGCGTTCGAACTCCCCGTGGGTGATGCCCATATTGATGAGCGTGTCCATCACGGCTTCATCCTGAAGCTTGATAACCCCCGCATAAAGCCGGAGCAGGTTCAGCCGGTCGCGCGGGCTCAGCCAGCCCACCATGCCGAAGTCGATCAGACCGATCACACCACCTTCCATGATCAGCAGGTTGCCGGGGTGCGGGTCCGCATGGAAGAAGCCATCCTCAAAAATTTCTTTGATGAGGAAGCGAGCGGCGTTAAGCGCGATCTGGTGGGGATCGTGACCTGCGGCCACCAGGGCCTCGCGCTGGTCAATTTTGATGCCCACGATGCGCTCCTGAACCATCATACGGTGTGTGCTGTATTCCCAATACACGCGAGGGATGTGCAGGTAAGGCTCGTTTGCAAAACTCTCGCGGAAGCGGTCTGCGTGGCCGCCTTCGTGGCGGTAGTCCAACTCCATCGAAAGGGGTGTAAGCGAAGTCTTCTGCGATGCCGGGCAGGTCGTAGAGCTTGCTGAGGTTGGTGTTGCTTTGCAACAGGCTGGCCAGGTCATGGATGATGGCTAGGTCCACATCAATGATGCGTTGAATGCCGGGGCGTTGGACTTTGATCACCACCGGCGTGCCGTCCTTCAGTTGGGCGGCGTGCACCTGCGCCAGCGAAGCCGCCGCAATTGGCAAGGAATCCACGTTCTGGAATATTTCGTCCAGCGGGTGCCCCAGTTCGCGCTCAATAACCTGGTGAATCGTTGCCCAGGGTTCTGGCGGGACCTTGTCTTGCAGTTTGCTGAGTTCTTCCAGATAACGGGTAGGCAGGACATCCGGGCGTGTGCTGAGCACCTGGCCCAGCTTGATAAAGGTGGGGCCCAGTTCTTCCAGCGCCATACGCACCCGTTCGGGGGTGGTCAGGCGTTGGGCCGAAAGGCCACGCCGCAGGCGCCGCCGCCGGAGCAAGGGAAGGTCCACCGGCAGGCCCAGGCGTTGCACCACATCTCCAAAACCGTATTTAATGAGGACCTGGGCAATCTCGCGATAGCGCAGCAGGTTACGGGTGAGCTGGATCGGAAAAGGTTGGCGATTCATAGCTTCATGATACCGCCAAACTGGAGCCCCGATAGCCCTAATGGGTCGGATGGATTGACTCCAGCACCTTTCGGGCTAGCTCAGCTTCTTCTTCCAGGGCCAGTTCCTGCAGAAGGGTGTGGGCTTCGCGGGCCAGGCGTTCGGTTTCCGCCAGGTTGCCTTGCCCTTGCTGATAGCGCGCTTCGGCAACCAGGGTGCGGGCCATGTCCAGCGGGCTGCCATACTCGCGCAGGGTCTCGCGCGCGCGTTGGTAGTGCTGCGAGGCTTCGGCTTGCTGGTCTGGGTCGCTTTCGGCAATATGTGCCTGCGTGATCAGGGTTTGGCTAAGCAAAAATGCAGCTTGCCGCCACGGGCCAGGGCTTCGCTGGTGCGGGCATATTGCCAGGCGGTGGGGAAGTCGCCCCGTGCACGGGCGATCTCCGCCAGCCCGTTGTTAACCTCCACCAGATTATCCACGTAATCCCATGGAGTGGCCTGGGACATTTCCAGCACTTCGCGGAAGCACAATTCGGCGTCTTCCAGATGGCCCAGCGCCAACCACGCCAGGCCCATGTTGGCTACCGAAAGCACCAGGCTGGTGGTGACCTGTTGCTCGTGGGCAACATCCAGTGCAATCTGGTAGGCGGCCAGCGCCTCGCGGAAGCGCCCCAGATGGCGATAAAGTTCCCCCAGGTTGTTCTGGATGCCACCGTAGATTTGGCGCAGGCTGTGCTGCTGGGCCAGGCTGGCCCTTGCTGGAGGTAAACTTCGGCATCTGCAAAGTGGCCCAGGCGGTCTTCGACCAGGCCCATCGCATTGAGGACCTGGACAGTCAGCAGAGGGTCGTTGAGGTCCTGGGCGATGCTTAGGTGATTCCTGAGCGTGGCCATATCGCGGGCGTAGTGCAGTTCGCCACGCTCCATGCGTTCGAAAATATCCATGCGCAGGCGGCGCATCATTTCTATGAGGGGGTTAGAAGGCGGGGAAGCGCTCATCAGCTATTGTTCCGAGCCAAGCTTGACCAGGGTGCGCCAAAGCATAGCGCGTCTCGCCCCCGGTGGCAAGCTAAGCTACAATTCTGCTGAAGTCCGCAGGCAAAAAGTTGTAGAGAGGGCACAAAGCCATGCGAATTGGGCTGGCCATGAACGCGCTCAAGGGGAGTGTTGAAGCCCTGGCAGCGGTCGCGGCCCTGCAACGGGGCTTCGAGGCCTCACGCCTGGCGTGCACTTGCCTGCCCATGCCCCTGGCGGATGGTGGCGACGGCACCCTGGCGGTGGTCCTGGCACAGAGCGGCGGAACACCGCAGCAGGTGCCGGTCCAGAATGCGTTGGGAGAGCCGATCGAAGCCACTTATGCCCTTTTACCGGATGGCCAGACGGCCCTGGTTGAGATGGCCCGGGCTTCTGGATTGGCGCAGCTTGGCGGGCGGCAGGATGTGCTGCGCGCCAGCAGTGCCGGGACCGGCGAACTCATCCGCGATGCGTTGAACCTTGGGGTACGTCGGGTGGTGCTGGGGGTAGGCGGTAGCGCCACCGTAGATGGCGGGATGGGCTGCCTGCGCGCCTTGGGCGTCGGCTTTCTGGATGCTGAGGGGCACCCCTTGCCGGAAGGCGGCGGCAGCCTGGATCAACTGGCGCGCATTGAACCGGTTGCCTTGCCGCCGGGCGTGCAGTTGGAGGTGCTGTGCGACGTCACCAACCCCCCGATTGGGGAACAGGGGGCGGCACGTATCTACGCGCCCCAGAAAGGCGCCGGTCCTGCGGAAGTCGAACGGTTGGAACACAACCTGGCGCACTATTTTGCTTTGATTGCCCGCACGACCGGCCAGGATGTGCGGGAATTGCCGGGTGGTGGCGCTGCTGGAGCCATCGCGGGCGGGCTGGCGGCCTTGCTGGGGGCGCAACTGGTGCCGGGCGCGCCCACGCTGATCGAACTGTTGGGGTATGCGGCGGAGGTGCCCACCTGCGATCTGATCATCACGGGGGAGGGGGCCATTGATGCCCAGACGCAGTTCGGCAAGGCCCCGGCGGCGATTGCTAAGGTAGCAGAGGCGCACGGTGTTCCGGTGATTGCGCTGGGGGGGCTGTGCCGCCAGGCCGCACCGATGTTTCGCCCTTTGCCGCCGTTTTTCGATTGTGCCGGGTCCGGTGGCGCTGGCCGAAGCGCTGGCCAGGGGCGAGGAATGGCTAGAAGCCACCGCCTGCCACTTGGGCAATACGCTGGCACTGGCCCGGCAACACTAACTTTTCTTACCGCCCTGGAGGAGGGGATGCAGCATGTATGACCTGGACCAGTTACGGCGCACAGAATTTCCGCTAAGCGCCCACGAACTTTACTTCAACCATGCGGGGATTTCGCCCATTCCAGAGCGTAGCCGCCAGAAGATGCAGTGGTCGGTGGGGCGGTTGGCAGAAAACCCTTACGCCATTTTCAAGAGGATGGCATTCCGCTCTTTATGCGCTTTCAGGCAGACTTTGCCGCCTACCTGAACGCTGCCAGCCCAAGCGAGATTCTCCCCATCACCACCACCTCCGCCGGGCTGAACGCCATCGCCCAGGCGTTGCCGCTGGAGCCGGGCGACAACCTCTGCTTCTGCGAAACCGAATTCCCCTCGAACGCCTATCCCTGGATGAGCCGGGCGCAGGATGGAATTGAGGTGCGGCAGGTGCCCGCCGTGAACGGCGGGCTGGACCTGACCACTTTGCGCCCGTATGTGGATGAGCGGACCCGGTTGGTCGCTGTGAGTGCGGTGCAATTCTTCTCAGGGCATCGGGCGGACCTGGCTGCCCTGGGGGCGTTCTGTCGGGAGCGAACATCCTGTTGGCGGTGGATGCGATCCAGGCTATTGGGCACATGCGCTTGATGTGCAGGCCTGCAGATTGATGTGATGGCTTTGGCGGGCAGAAGTCGCTGCTGGCGCCGCCTGGCATTGGCGCGATGTATGTGCGGGCAGCGGTGGCGGAGCGCCTTCTGCCGCGCATGATTGGCCCCAACGCCACGCGCGATTGGCTTTTTTGGCTGGATTATGACCTGACCCCGGCAGACGGAGCCGAACGCTTTGCCATGGGTACGCCCAATGTTGTGGGGATGTTTGGCGCAGTGGAAAGCCTGGCCTTGCTGCGCGAACTGGACCCCGACCTGATCGACCAGCATGTGACCGGCCTGGCGGCGGAGGCTATCGAGGGGCTGGCCGGGCTGGGCTATCACGTCGTCACCCCGCGTGAGGAGCACAGCGGCATCGTCACCTTCCGCACCGAACGCAGCAAGGAAGACAGCGCGGCCTGGTTGGGGCAGCTCGCAGAGCGCCGGTCCTACCTGGCGCTGCACCTGGATAAAGCCGCCCTTCCGCACTTGCGTTTATCTTTTCACTGCTATAATACGAGGCAAGAGGTGCATCAATTCCTGAACATGCTCGAAAGGGTGCAATCATGACCGATAGCCTCGAGCCAAAAAATGGGCGCCGCCCGCCATGCGCGCCCCGGAAGACACGGGTCTTAACCTGGGGTTGCTCAGCGATCTGGGCATAAAGACCATTTACTTTGCAGGCTATATCAATGGGCTGGATATTGCGCGGCGCATGGCGTTGCCCTTTACTGGCGTGGTGGATCGCATCATCGACTTCATGAAGCGCGAAAAGTGGATTGAGGTGCGCGGGCAGAGCGGGGTGGGCGAGGCGGGTTACGAGTATGTCATCTCGCAGAAGGGTTCTGAAAAGGCGCGCGAAGTGCTGGAGCGCGGCCAGTACGCCGGGCCTTGTCCGGTCACCTTGCCGCAATACATCTTTGCGATGAAAGCCCAGGCCCGCCAGAAGCACTACGTCAACCGTGACACGATTCAGGAAGCCGTCGCGGGTTTTAACTTTGAGCAAGAGGTGCTGGACCGCATTGGCCCGGCAGTGAACTCTGGCAAGGCGGTGTTTATGCATGGCCCGCCAGGGAACGGTAAAACGACCCTGGCGAGCCGGGTCGGGCGCACAGTGCTGGGCCAGGACATCTGGATTCCCTATGCGATTGACGTCGATGGCCAGGTGATTCGCATCTTTGACAGTGTGAATCACGAGGTGATCGAGCATGGGCAGGACATTAACGAGCGTGCCGGGCAGACGGGGGTTCGGCGTGACCCGCGTTGGGTGCGCATCAAGCGCCCGATGATCATGGTCGGTGGCGAGTTAACGATGGAAGGGCTAGACCTGGTCTACGACCCCAGCAATAAGTTCTACGAAGCGCCCTTCCAGATGAAGGCCAACGGCGGCTTGTTCTTTATCGATGACTTTGGCCGCCAGATGATGCGCCCGCAAGACCTGCTGAACCGCTGGATTGTGCCGCTGGAAAGCCGGTTGGACTTCCTGACCCTGAACACCGGGCGCAAGATCGAGATTCCGTTTAATGTGATGATCTTCTTTTCGACGAACCTAGACCCCAAACAACTGGTAGACGAAGCCTTTCTGCGCCGTATTCCCTACAAAATCCACATTGGCGACCCCACCTTCGAGCAGTTTCGCGATATCTTCAAGTTCGTTTGCGCGCAAAGAAGGTCCCCTATGATGAGCAAGGGCTGGCCTACCTGTTGCAGGAGTGGTACATCAAGAAGAATCGGCCCCTGCGGGCGGTGCACCCGCGCGACATTCTGGACCAGTTGTTGGATATGTCGCGCTATTTGAACAAACCGCCGCAGCTCACCAAAGAATTGCTGGATCATGCTGCCTCGGCCTACTTTGTGGACCTGGGTGCGTACACCGCCGTAACAAAGTGAGGGATGATGAGTAGCGAAGCCATTCCGCGACACCTGGTGTTTGTGCTGGAGGATGATACGGTCGTCATCCAGCGCGGCGCGGCGCTCGTGGAAGTGCTCGAAACCCGCGAAACCCGCAGCTTTGGCAGCTTCGATCATCACCATGACATCACCGACGAAGAACTGGCGCTTTTGCAGGGCGAAGGGTTGGTGCTGCGCTACGACGATGCCACCATCTGGCTACCGGCTAAGGCGCACCGCCTGGCCCAGGACATGGGCAAGGCGCGCTACTACTTTCTGGATACGCGCCTTTCGGCACCCTACCTGCGCATTGTGCAGAGTTTGCTCGATAGCACGGACCTGCACGCGCAGTACGAAGCGCGGCTATATGGCGATCGGGTGGCGATTATGGCGAGTGGGGGCGAGCCCTTCAGCAGCTTGCAGGATGCTGAAGCCGCGCAGACCCTCCTGGCGCAAGCCTTGGGTAAGCAATTGGTGGGGTTGGTGGTGGAGCGGGTCGAAATCGACACAACCCTGCATGATACGCAGCTCAACGCGCCCGCGCGGCGTGTGGACCTCATCTCTACCGGGCCGCTGGTTTCGCTGGCAGACCGTACGGTGGTCCTGGTGGAAGACGATGAAGCGCTGGCTGAAGTGCTGGCGCTCACCCTGCGGCGGGCCCAACCGAATGTATTGGTGGCCCACACTGGGGAAATCGGGCTGGAAATCATCACTGATGAAGAGCCAGACCTGGTGCTGCTGGACCTCAATTTACCGGATATGCACGGCTATGAAGTGATTGCGCGGCTCAAGAAAGACCCATTGACCGCCCGCACGCCAATCATCGTGATGAGCGGAAATTCGAGTGAAACGGATATGGTGTTTGCGCTGTATGTGGCCAAGGTGGATGATTATCTGGTCAAGCCTGTGGAGCCACGCGTAATCCGACGGCGCGTCCTCACTATACTGACACGGCAGACTTAGGACCTGGGGGCAGCAAGCAAGGCAGCATGGGCATGGTGATGGTGCTTCTCAGTTTGGTAGGGGGCTTGGTGGCAGGGTGGGCGATTCGGCGCCTCTGGATGCGCTGGCAGGCGCAACGGGTCAGCTGTCGCCCGCAACTCGCCCCGGCCTGGAGCGCCCCGCCCGAAGTTGTGGAAGCCGTCGCGCGGGATTACCTGGCCTTCTACCGCTACGCGAGCCAGCGCTTGCCGAATGGATGGTTGCCTTATCTGCGCGACCTGCACCTGCACCTGTGTGATGAGATGCTGCGCAACCAGCGCAACCAGCTCGATGAACGCTTGCGGCACGACCGAGGACGTGTGGTGGATATCTTGCGTGCGCATCATCGGGTGGAGGTGCGGCACTTTGGCGCCGACCGCCACAGCTGCATCGTGATTGATTATCAAACTGACCGCCGTCTGGCCACCTACGATTATTGGAGCGGTGCGCGCTTGCACACCCAGGATATTGGCAACGCGGGCCTGGTGTTCGCAATGCGCTATGATGACCACAGCGCCACCTGGAAGATCGCGCGCTACATCCAGACCCTACCCCAGGGTGTGACCCAGGTTAACGGGCTGGATATGCGCGTTTCGGAGCCACTGCGCCGCGATTAGCCCAGGCGGGCACTCATTTAATACCCCAGAAGGATAACGCAGGATGTCCTTTGCCCGGCACGGTTCCTACACGTTTAGCTTTGAATGGGACGAAAACGACTACTACCAGGACAATGTTCAAACGCTCTCGCGGTTGCCCACACCAGATGTGGTGGCCGAAAAAAGCGAAAAAGCCTTCCAGGCCGCCCTTGATGCTCTGCAAGCGATAGGCAGCCACCTTGCCCACTCTTTGAACCAACTGGACACACCGCCGCACCAGGCCGAACTGGAGTTTGGGATGCGCCTGGGGGCTGATGTGGGGGTTATCACCAAGGGCATGAACGAGGCACACTTTAAATTTCGCCTGGTGTGGCAGTTTGAGGACCAGAGCAACCCTCGATAGGGGTGGCAGCAGCCTAGCGTTGAGGCGCCAGCGGCAGCGTGATGTAGAAGGTGGCTCCTTCGCCTGGCGCGCTGCTGACCTCAATCTGCCCACCGTGAATCTGGATTATCTTTTGCGTGATGGCCAACCCCAGCCCCGTGCCGCCACTAGCCATGGACCGCGCCTGGTCTACACGGAAGAAGCGCTCAAAGATGCGCGGTTGATCTTCCTGGGCGATGCCAATGCCCTCATCTTGAATGGTGATGCAGGCGTTGTTTCCCTGGATGACCAGGGAGAGGGTAACCGTGGTGTGGGGCAGAGAGTAGCGGCTGGCGTTGTGCAGGATGTTCAGGATGGCCCGCGCCAGATGGTTGGAATGCCCCAGGATGAGCGCCGGTGCCCCAGGCAGGCGAACCTGCAAACGCTGCTGGCGCTCCTGCAGGGTTAATGAGATATCCTCTGCCAGATTGCCGAGCAACTCGCTCAGTTGGAGTGGCTGGAGGGTGAGCGTTTGCGCCTGGTCCAGGGCAGACATATCCAGCAGGCTTTCCACCAAAGTTTGCATGTGCTGCGCTAGCCCGTCCAGCTTGCTTAGGTAGCGCTCCCGTTCCGAGGCCGTTTTGGCATGGCGCAACAGGTAGAGGCTGGATTGTAAATTGGTAATCGGCGTGCGCAGGTCGTGCGAAGCATCGCCCACAAACTGCTCCAACATGGTCACGCGGGCGCGTTCCACCCCCAGCGCAATTTGCCGGGCCTGGGCCTGCTGGAGCTGTTGATGCACCTGCTGAAGCTCATCCAGGCTGGTTCGCAGGTAGCCCTGAAGGCGCTCTTCGTAGGCCAGCAAGTCCGTGGTAAAGCGACTGATGAGGGCCGGATTGGGCGCGCTGGGCGGAAAGCGCCGCCGTGCAGCCTGGAATTGCGCCAGCGTCTCTGGGCGATACGCGGCAATCACGCCTTCCAGAATATCGAGCACGGGGAGAATTTGCTCTGGTTGAAAAGTGAGCAGGGTAGAAAACTGGCGGAGGCTTTCTTCTGGGGCGGGGGCCAGGTTATCTTGCCCGCACAGCAAAACCGAGAACTCACCGCACAGGATGATGACAAACCATTCCTGGCGTAGCGGGTCGCCTTCGGCCAGTGGGATAAAGAGCTGGCTGGCTGGTCCATCCTGGGGGAGGGGGCGGCCTGCAAACACACAAACCTGATGCGCGATTTCCGCCAGGGCGCGGTAGCGTTCGGTTTCTTTGCGCCAATGCGAGGACTCTTGAAAGCCTGTGAGCAGCAGGGCAGGCAGTTTTTGGCGCAGAACCAGGTCTTCCAGCGTGTGGGAGATATGGACCAGGGTTGCTTTGCTACAGGTGATCAACGACAACTGATCAGCAAATCGCTGTTGTAGCAGGTGAAATAAAGAAGTCGTGAGTATCATTCCTAAAGCATCTTTCCTGATGAGTTCTCCCCAATTGATTATCCAGGGTATCTCCAACAGAAATCAACGCCTGGCCCGCGTGATACAACCTAGGCGTTGATTTTCTTATCGCAAATTAATCTTTCGAGGCGATTTATGCCGTTTTAGCGGGTTCCTCGGGGCTGTGATTGACGGCAGGTTGGTTGAGGTTGCCTGGCAAATTCTGGATGGCCTTCAGGATGTCCAACCCAGTGAGGGCCTCCAGAGTCGCGGGGACCTGCGCCACGATGTTGCTGACATCGGCGGCCACTTTCGAGGCCCCGGTGCCGGTGCCGTTCTCGCCGTTGGAAATCACCACGATGCGCTCGGTCTGGGCCAGCGGCTTGGCGATTTGCGCCACGATCTCCGGCAGCGCCACGATGAGTTGCTCGATGAGGGCGGCCTGGCTGTAGTTTTGCCAGGCTTCGGCTTTCTGTTGCATGGCGTCGGCGGTGGCCAAGCCCTGCGCCTTGATGACTTCCGCTTCTGCGAGGCCCTGAGCGCGTTCTGCTTCGGCCTGGCCCTGGGCTTCGGCTTCGATCTCATAGCGGCGGGCATCGGCAATGCGCTGGATGCGGAATTGTTCGGCTTCGGCGGGGCGGCGAACCGTGGCGTTGAGTTCCTGTTCCTTACGCAGGGTTTCTTGCTCCTGCACTTCGATCTGCTTGCGCTTTTCCACCACCTCGATTTCCACTTCCTGCTCGCGCACCTTTTGGCGGGTGATGGCTTCTTGCAGGCTATAGGCCAGGTCCGCATCGGCGCGCACGCGCTTCACTTCGGCGTCGTATCCCGCCTGCTTGATGCCAAAGTCGCGTCGGGCTTCTTCTTCGCGGGTCTGGGCTAGTTGCTCGGCAATCACCGCATCGCGCTTGACTTCCGCAATGCGTGGGCGGCCCAGGGCTTCCAGGTAGCCTTCTTTGTCCCGAATATCCTTGATCACGAAGCTATCGATGCCCAGGCCCATATTGGCCAGGTCCGTCGCAGAAACATCCGCGACTTCCTGAGCGAACTTATCGCGCTCGCGGTAGATTTCTTCCACGGTGAGCGTGCCACAGATGGCGCGCAGGTGCCCGGCGAGGGTTTCGTGGGCGATATTGATGATCTCAGCGCGTTGCTTGCTCAGAAAGCGCTCGGCGGCGGTGCGAATGCTGACGTTATCGCTGGCGATTTTGATCTGAGCGACACCTTCCAGCGAGACAGGCACGCCCTGGATGGTGTACACATTGTCCACTGCGACCTCAATGGTCATGATCTCCAGCGAAAGCCAGTCCACGCGCTCCAGAAAGGGGTACACAAAGGCGCGTCCGCCTTTGACGATGCGGTAGCTGAGCACCTCGCCGGTTTGTGGGTCTTTATGCTCGCGCCCAGAGATGACCATCACCTGGTTTGGCCCGACTTTGTATAGGCGGGACAGGTAGACGATGGTGCCCACCAGCATAACAAAAATCAACAACCCAAAGACCACAATAACGCCAAATGCGATGCCCATCTTTTGTTGCTCCCCTTGCTCTTTTTAGATTGTTAGTTGCATAGGACCAGGCCCTTAGATTTCATCATCCCCAACCAGGGGCTCGACGTGGGCCACACTGCCAATAAACTTCACAATGCGGACGGATTGCCGCGCGGGATGCTCTCGCCGTGTTTGGCGGCGCGCGCGCTATAGGTCACACGGCTACCTTTGGTGACTAGCAAAACCTGCCCCACACCATTTGGCGGGATGGGCGTGCTGATCTCTGCGATCTTCCCGATGAGGCTTTCCTGGCGGACTTCCGATGAGTTGGTGCGCGAGAGGACGGTCACAAACAGGATTTGCCCCACCACGCCAATGATGATGCCTAGCACGCTGGCTGCGGCCAGGCTTTCAATAGCCTCGGCGCCACCTTGCTGGCTCATGAGGCCGCCCGCGCCAAAGGCGGCCACAAACCAGGAAAGCGCCAACATGCTCAGGCTGCTGTCGCCGCCAATATCAATCCCCAGATCAATATGGAAGATATCCAGGGCGCCATCCACCCCCTGAGCAAATACCTGGAAGGCGGCGTACAAAAGCCCAACGCCCAGTGCCGCCCCATAGATGATGGTTAATAATCCCTCCATCCGTTTGTTCCTCGCTCAGTTGCCCTTATACTCAGCCTAATGGCATGCAGGTGCGCCGCCAAACCCCAAAAAACGGGGGCTACGCCCAGTGTACTCTAGCCTATCGAAAGCTACAATCACGGCAGGCTTTGTTATACTCAGGAAGTGCAACCAACAGAAAAAAAGGGAATGCCGGTGCTCATTGGGACGAACTTCCCGACCAGTGCGGAATATTCGGCCCGGGTTCGGGCCTGGTCCGAAGCTGAACCCGGGCCGATGGCAGCCTGGCGTGCGGCTGAACTGGATTATATTGAATTGGCAGTCAAGCAGCGTGCCTTCAACTGGCAAGTGCTGGAGCGCGATGTGGAAACCCTGCACGCTAACCAGCTCGGGGTGCGGTTACATCCTTACTTCAACCCGGCTGGCTTTGGGACTTCTCTCGAATCCAGTGCACTCCGTAGCGATATCCTGCGCCTGCTGCAAATCGCCCGCGACATCGCCCAGCACGAAGGCCGCCCGGCGGTGATCAACTTTCACGCGGCTTCGGGCACCACCGCCACCGCCCGCCAAGACCTGCGCACCCAGAGCCACGATTTTTATGACTGGTTGCTCGGGGTGACGCCCACCTACAGCAGCGAGATTATCATCACGACAGAGTTTCAGTTGCCGCCCAAACCGGGCGAGAACATCCTGCGGATTGGCGATTCGTTCGAGGAGTTGCAGGTGATCAAGGCGGCTTTGGCCCACAAGCATTTCGGGTTTTGCTGGGATATGGGCCACGCCACCATGCGCCAGCTCTTTTACCAGGCCAACCCGCTCCCCGCCACCCCTTTTTTACGAGAGGTTAAGCACGTCCATATTCATGATGTGGACTTTGCCAGCCGCAACGATCATCGGCTGATTGGCACGGGGAGCGCGCCGCTCAAGCAGTGTGTGCAAGCGCTGGTGCGGGCAGGCTACGCCGGCGGCTATACGATGGAGTATCATGCCGAAGAAATGATTGCAGCGGACTATGGCGATAAACTGCGCCGCTCGCGGGCGGCGTTGCTGGTGCTGGCCGGGCGGGCTGGCAAAACGCAGCCTTTGCAGGCGCCCTCTGGCCTTCTGAAAGCGCAAGAAGAGGAACAAGGATAGAGCAGTGATGCGTAAGGTCTGGATTTTGGGGGGTTCTAGGGGGGCTCCTGACGAGCATTTTGCTCACGGGTGCTGGGGTGGCATGGATGCAAAGCCCAACGCCCACCCCGTTGATCAGTTTTCCACAGGTAACGCAAACGCCGCAAGCAACGCTCCGCGCCAGCCTGACCCCAACCCCCGTTGCCCCCCGATCCGCCAGGCTGTTTGCGGCCACCAGAAGACTATACACGGGTTGAAGTTCGTGGGGTAGCCCTCAATACCCGCACGATTGCGATGCTACAGCACGCGCAGACGCTGTATGGAGGCTCCATCGACATGACCAACCAGGGCATCACACAGGGGTCGTATAACGCGGGTGGGGTGGCGCTGAGCTTTGGCACGCATGATGGCGGTGGCGCGGTAGATATTTCTGTGCGTGACCTGCCGCATAGCTGGGACATCCGCTGGGAGGACATCCCGCGCATGATTGATGCGCTACGGCGGGCAGGCTTTGCGGCCTACTATCGGGATGAGGCGGATGGAATGTCGCCCCATATCCACGCGATCGCGGTGGGCGATGCTGACCTTTCCCGTGCCGCTGCTTTGCAGCTCACCGGGCGCTATGGCTACTTTCGGGGTTTTGATGCCCTCCCTCAACCAGATGGCGTGCCCCAACCAGACGATAGCGGCGAGTTGATCCTCTGTAACTGGATGCGCGAACTGGGCTATGAAGACCTGCGCGAGGCCGTGACGCTCTATACGCCCCCCTACGAGTTCATCGTGGGGGAGCTGTATCAGATCAACATGACCTGGGGGCAGGAGCTGAACATGCGTAGCGGGCCAGGGCTGGCTTTTCCGGTGGTGCACCGCCTGCCGCACGAGATCGAAGTGACCATGGTGGATGGCCCGCGCCGCTCGGATGGCTTTACCTGGTGGTTGGTGCGCCTGACCGATGGCACGCTGGGCTGGTCTGTGGATGCGATTGATGGCGCGCTAACGATTGTGCGCTAGCTGCCAGGTGTGGGCGTGGGGCAGGTCAGCAGGCTGGTTGCCAGGGCGTCCAGCGGCACCCAGCCATTGAGGAAAGGTTGGTCGATGACTTGCACATGAACCCAGTAGCCATCGGCATCAAAGCCGACCAGCGCGCCGCCTTCGCCCTGCGGGACGGTGGTCACAGCAGTGCAACGTTCCAGCGCGAGTTCGGGATTTTCCAACGTAGCGCTGGCTGCCACCGAGAGGTTAAGCGCTCGGCGGGTGATGAAGCGGTCGCCAGGGGCCAGGTGTTCGCCGCTGCCCGCCAGCGTAGGCAGGGGAATGGCCGTGGGTTCGGCGAGCGTGGTATCTTCCTGGCCCCGTGTGGCCAGGGCAACCAGCAACGCAATCCCCAGCAACAAAGCCCCGACCAACGCCCCCCCCGACCAGAAAAGCCGGCGGAACGCCCATGCTGCTGCGCTGAGGCTTGATCTTGCGAGGGCCGGTTGGGACAGTGGACATCGCGTGTTTCCTCATTATTTTAGTGTGGCGCCAGATTATAGCGATCCCCCAGGACCTGATCAAAAAAAAGCGAGTAAAAAAACTCGCTTTTTTTGAGTCGGGGCACCCGGATTTGAACCGGGGACCTCTTGCACCCCATGCAAGCACGCTAGCCAAACTGCGCCATGCCCCGTTGGTTGTTAAAGGGCAGTATAGCAGCGGCCCGGCGGCTTGACAAGGTGCATTTAGTCCCGTGGGATCACCACGAGTTCCAGGGTATCGCCATTGGCCGCCTCACGAACCAGCATTTCGTAGAAGCGCCCGCTGGCCAGGCTAAATGGGGCGTCAAACAGCGCTAGGTTCTGGCGTGATTCCAGCGCACGCAGCACAAAATCCCCCGCGAAAAGGTCCACGGTGATGCTCTCACCGTAGTCCAGCGCGCTCCCTAAACGTTCAAAGCTGGTGGGATCAACGTCATCTGTGCCGGGGTCTGGATAGTAGACATAGGCGATGGTGGGGATGCGCTGAACTGCGTTGATAAAGCGCACGCGAGCTCCGGCAGAGATTTCGACAAAGCCGGGATCATCCTGTCGGACGAAGGTCAGGTCTTCTGCGCTGCCCAGGGCCACAAAAGTCAGGCCGCGATCGTCCAGGGGAGTAACAACCGTTTCTGCAAGCACCTGCCGTTCGGCATTGCTGAGCGTAAGCGTGCTTTCGAAGTTGGCCGCAATCGGAACCCCGCTGCTCAGGCTATCGGCGGGAACGCCGCGCAGCACCACCTCGCCATTGATAGCCAGGGTGAGTGGCGTGCCATCGCTCAGGGCGTTGAGCAAGCGGAGCTGGACCAGCGTATCTGGTTGGGGGGCGCTGGCCTGGATGCTCTGAACCTGAAGGTCGCTGGTGTAGCGCAAAAAGTCGTCCGGCTCGGGGCCGGTGGCGACGATGGTATAGGCCAGGCCTGCTTCGATGAGCAAGTTAGGCAGAACGGCGGCCAGGTTTTCGCTGGCTCCCAATTGGTTGATCAGGCGCAGTTCAACCAGGCCCGCTTCTACTTCCGTTCCCCCAAAAAGCGTGCCGTAGCGGAGCGTGGGGCGTTCCCCTTCTCGCAGGTTGCCAGGGGCGACCAGACCCGGGAGTTCCAGCATCAGTTGGTCTTCGTCTGCGATCACATGCACCAGGTTGAGCCGTGCCAGGTTGGGTTCAATCGGCGTGGTATTGATGGGCACCTGTGCGAGCTGCGGTGCGCTGGCCAGCCCAAAGAGTACCCCATCCAGGCGGCCATTTTCGGGTAGTGTGAGTTCGCGCTGACCAAGTTGTGTGCCGGCTTCGTCCTGAATGGTGAGGGTGGCGCGCCCTGCCGAGAGCACCACGACCTCGCTGGCTTCTCCGAAAGCCAATTGCCCGGCAAAGCGCGCGTTAATGGCCAGGCTTAGCGGGCCTGCATCCGGGATGGCATGGATCAAGCGCAGGCTGGTGACGGCTTCGGAGCGCTGGCTGAAGCTGATCAGCTCGTAGCGGTCGCTCGCCACGTCGCCCAGCAGCAGGGCGGTATAGACCCGGCCCGCCTGGAGCTCTAGCGGGGCCACCAGCAGATCGCGCACGCCGCTGTCAAAGCGCAGCTGCACCGTCCCGGCGGGGAGTTCATAAGGGCCCTGGCGTTGGCCGTAGCTCAGCGCTTCTGCGAGTGGGGCGTCATCCGCAAAGACATTGATCCCGGGGCCGCGTGGCACGGCATGGATGATGGAGAGGCGCGCCTGATTGGGCCGCAAGGGAGAGAGGTCCACTGGGTAGGGCTCAATGAGCAGATTTTCCGCATCCCCATATAAGTAAAGGATGATTTCTTCATCTGGGAGAAGGGTGATGTTTTCAGAAAAGAGGCGTGTTTCTGTTTCGTTGCGGCTGCCGCTGGGCACCACTTCCAGGCGCGATTGGCCGCCTGGAACTTCCACCGGCTGGCTGGAGTAGTTGCCAGGCTGAAAACGCGAAGCCACCACGCGGCCATTCAGATAAATATCCACGCGTTCAAGCGCATTATTGGCCAACACCACCCGCACCTGCGATGGAGGTTGCAGGCTGAGCGGATCCATCGTGGCGACGACCTGCGTTGGAAAAGTGGTGGGGGCTGGGGCGCAGGGGTGGGGAACGGGGCGTGCTGGTCGGGAGCACCACGCCCACCTGCTCTGGCGTGAAGGTTGGTAGTGGGTCGTCCTCGGTGACGTCGCAACCCGCCAGCAGCAGGCCAAAAGCCAACAGGCCGAGGATCAGTAGGTTTCGCAGCATGCGCAGTCCTCCTCATGGGAACGGCTGCCAGGCAGGCAGCGTGGCACTTTCTATCATACTGCGTTCGGTGGATTGTTGAAAAAATTGCGGGCATCACGGCGCGAGCAAGGCCGTGGTATAGAAGGCCACCAACCGCTGCTGGTATTCGTCCGGACGCGCATTCCAGGTGCTACCATGCCCAGCCTCCGGGATTTCCCACAGCGTTTTGGGCTGTCCAGCTTCGGCAAAGTAGACACGTTGGGAACGTCGTTCGTAGCCATCCTGTGTGCCGGAGATCAAAAGGAGGGGGCGGGGGCTGATGGCGGCGGCGCTGCTGCGGGTGCTCACTGGGATGGGGGTGTCGTTCCAGACGGTAGAGAACAGGTCGATGATGAACATGTTTGGGTAAATCACCAGGTTATCGAGGCCACCCTGGGCGTAGATGTCCCGGCTATTGGTGGCGCTGGCGCCATCCGCGACCACTGCCTGAATACGCTCATCCTGGGCAGCGGCCCGCAGGGCAATCTGCCCGCCAATCGAAAAACCATAAATGCCGAGGCGCCCGGCCTCGATGTCTGGTTGGGCCAGCGCAAAATCCACGGCAGGCGGTACATCGCGCACATCCAGCCACCCCCAGGAGCGCTGGTCGCCTTCGCTTTGCCCGCTAGCGCGTTGGTCATAGGCCAACACCCCGAAACCCGCCTCGGTCAGCATCCGAAGCACGGGCGCTTGGCCTAAGCGGTTGCTCCCATAGCCGTGCAAGACAATCACCCCCGCGCCATTCTGCGAGGGGAGATACCACCCGCGCAGGGTGTGGCCGTCGCCCCCTTCAAAAGCAATTTCTTCGTAGGCAAAGCCCCAGTCGGCTGGGGTTTCGCAGCAAATTTCCGAGGGCGCAGGCCGCGAGAGGGTGTATAGGTAAAGGTTATTCAGGCCGCCGCAGGCCAGGAGGATGAAGCTGGCCAACGCAAACACGCCCCGGCGCAGCCATCTTCGGCGCGGGCCAGGGCGTGGCTTTGAGGTGAGTTCGGATGGTGGACTGTCCATTGGCCCCTCACGGCTCCTGATCGGTGGTGGCTTAGAACAGGCCCCACTCCGCAGCAGCGCCATCTTCCATCATGCTGGGGTCCCACATTTCCATCCCCATCTCGATGGTAGTGGGGACACCTGCGGCTTCCTGCCCGGTACGGCGCATTTGCTCCATGAGCTGCGGCGCATAGGGGCAGAACGGCGTGGTCATAATGACGACCATGTGCAGGCTATCTTCGGCGAGGTCCAGCAGGCGCACCAGGCCCAGCTCCACCACATTCATGCCAATTTCCGGGTCCACCACATGGCGCAACGCGTTCATGATTTCGTCGTGCTTGCTGAGGGCGGGGGTATCCGTCATTGTTCATTAACTCCTCATCCCGGCGCGCAAAGGCGCGGGCTATAATCCGCTTACCTGCGATGCTACCACGCCGTGCGTAGGGCGTCAATCAGAATAAAAAAGATTTGTATCTGTTTTATTGACGCAACCTGGCCTGCGTGCTACAATCGCTAGGACTAAGAAAACATCGTAGCGCTGGTTTCAGCAATCTGTGATTAACCAAGTTCAGAAGGATCGCGCACAACCATGAGTGCTGTACTCGAAATTCGCAATTTACATGTGGAGATCAACGGCAGCCCCATCCTGAAGGGCGTCAACTTGATCATGAAGCAGGGTGAAGTGCACGCCCTGATGGGGCCAAACGGCTCTGGCAAAAGCACCCTGCCTACGCGCTAACAGGCCACCCCGCCTACGAAGTCACCGGTGGGGAAGTGATTCTGGATGGCGTGAACCTGCTGGAACTGGAGGCTGACGAACGGAGCCGCATGGGGTTGTTTCTGGCCTTCCAATATCCGGTGGCTGTGCCTGGGGTAACGGTGGCCAACTTCCTGCGGCACGCCATCAATGCCCGCCTGAAAGCCCAGAGTGAGGACCCCGATTTTGAGGGGATGAGCATCCCTGAGTTTAGCCGGATGCTGCGTGGCAAGATGGATACGCTGGGCATTGATCATAATTCGGTGGGCGCTACATCAATGATGGCTTTTCGGGTGGCGAGAAGAAGCGTAACGAGATTTTGCAGCTTGCTGTGCTGGAACCGCGCTTTGCCATCCTGGATGAAACGGATTCTGGCCTGGATATCGATGCGCTCCGCATCGTGGCAGAAGGCATTAACAAGCTCAAGGGGCCGGGCCTGGGGTCGTTAGTGATCACACATTACAAGCGGATGCTGGATTACCTGCAACCGGAGTTTGTACACCTGATCATGGATGGGTGCATCGTGGAAAGCGGTGGGCCGGAACTGGCCCAGAAGATCGAAGATGCCGGTTACCTCCCCTATTTTGAAAAGTACGGGCTGGAAGCAACCGAAGAATAGGGCGGGTGCCGTCCTATCCCAGAATATCAACCAAGATTGCGTTAAGGAGCGGCAGCCATGACCGATATCAACATTCCGAAGTCCAACAAGGAACTCACGCAGGAAGAAGCCTCTCTGCGGGGCCTGCGCACCCAGGAGAGCTACCTGGAGAAGTATGGCTTTCACTTTCCCGATGATCACTATGCCTTTCGCACCCGGCCCGGCCTGGATGCGGAAATTGTGGCGGAAATCAGCCACATCAAGCGCGAACCGGCCTGGATGACCGAGTTCCGCCTGCGGGCGTATGAATCCTTCCTCGAAAAGCCCATGCCCACCTGGGGTGGCGAGATGGAAGGCATCAAGTTTGATGAAATCTACTATTACGTCCGCGCCACGGATAAGGAAAACATTGCCAACTGGGACGAAGTGCCAGCAGATATCAAGGCGACCTTCGACCGCCTGGGCATTCCAGAAGCGGAACGGCAGTTCCTGGCTGGGGCTGGGGCACAGTACGAGTCCGAGGTGGTCTATCATAAGGTGCGCGAGGAGCTTGAAGCCCAGGGCGTGATCTTCCTTTCGATGGATGAGGGCCTGCGCCAGCACGAAGACCTGGTGCGCGAATACTTCGGCAGCGTGATCCCGTATAACGACAACAAATTCGCAGCGCTCAACAGCGCGGTCTGGAGCGGCGGCAGCTTTATTTACGTGCCCAAGGGCGTGCACGTAGACATGCCCCTTCAGGCTTACTTCCGCATCAACACCGAGAGCATGGGCCAGTTCGAGCGCACGCTGATCATCGTGGATGAAGGCGCCTCTGTGCATTACGTGGAAGGCTGCACTGCCCCGATTTACAGCAAAAACAGCCTGCACAGCGCTGTGGTGGAAATCGTGGTGAAGGCAGGTGGAAAATGCCGCTACACCACCATCCAGAACTGGTCAAACAACGTCTTTAACCTGGTAACCAAGCGCGCGATGGCCTATCGCAACGCAACTATGGAATGGGTAGACGCCAACCTGGGTAGCCAGCTCACCATGAAGTACCCGGCAGTGTACATGATGGAAGAGGGCGCGCATGGCGAGATCCTCTCGATTGCCTTTGCCGGGCGTGGCCAGCACCAGGACGCCGGGGGCAAGGTTGTTCATGTGGCGCCGCACACCACCAGCCGGATCATCAGCAAGTCGATCAGCAAGGATGGTGGGCGCGCCAGCTATCGCGGGCTGCTGAAGGTGGCCGAAGGAGCACACAACATCCGGAGTAACGTGGTGTGCGACGCCCTGCTGCTGGACGAGGATAGCCGCTCGGACACCTACCCCTACATTGAGGTCGAAGAAAAAGACGTGACGATTGGCCACGAAGCCAGCGTCAGCAAGATCGGGGAAGAGCAGCTCTTCTACCTGATGAGCCGTGGCCTGAGCGAGGACGAAGCCAACGCGCTGATCGTCAACGGCTTCATTGAGCCGCTGGCCAAGGAGCTCCCAATGGAGTACAGCATTGAGCTACGCAAGCTGATCGACATCCAGCTGGAAGGCTCGATCGGCTAAGCTGACCTGATGTTGACCATGGTAAGGCTGGGGGTCCCCGTGGCCCGGCCTTACCATGCCCCGCTGGATAGGGAAGGGCGCCACGCTCTTTTCTTTTTGATACCTGAACTTTGATTAACCCGCAGGAGATGCACCCGTGACGACACGGACACGCCGTACGAAAGCATTTAGCGCGCCGCCCTTCACCTGGGCAGAGGTCGAGGCGCGTTCTGTGGCGATGGGCGAGCTAGAATGGTTGCGTGCCATGCGCCAGCAAGCCTGGGCCACCTACGAAAGCCTGCCCATGCCCACCACCAACGATGAACCCTGGCGCCGCACGGACTACCGCCATATCCGTTGGGAGTCCGCCGGGCAGTTGACCGATGGCAGCGGCGCCAGCGTGGAAGCCATCCCCGCCGAAAACCGCGCTCCGCTGATCGGGGATGTGCAGGGGGGGCTGATTGCCTGGGTGGATGGCACCCTGGTGCATTATGAGGTTGACCCATCGCTGACCGCCCAGGGGGTAGTCTTTCAGGATTTGCGCCAGGCCGCGCTGGAGCACCCTGAGTTGGTGCAGAAGCACCTGTTTACCCATGCGGTGCTGCCAGACGAGGGCAAGTTTGCGGCGCTCAATGCCGCTGCCTGGACCTACGGCCTGTTTGTTTATGTGCCTAAGAATGTTCACGTCGAGTTGCCGCTGCACAGCATTTTTTACAACACGCAACTGGGCGCTTCGGTGGGGCATGTGCTCATTGTGCTGGACCGTGGCGCCAGCGCCACCGTGTTGCAAGAGTTCCTCTCGCCGGATGGCGACGACCACGCCAGCTACATCGGGGCTACTGAGTTGCTGGTGGGGCAGGCGGCCAACCTTAAGTACGTGGGCCTGCAAAATTGGGGCCACCACACCTTTGAGTTCAGCCACCAGCGCGGGCGCGTGGAGCGCGATGGCCAGCTGGATTGGGTGGTGGGGACAATGGGCGGCAAGCTCACCAAAGCCTTTTTGGAAATTTACCTGGATGGCCCCGGCGCATGGAGCCGCATGAGCGGCATGTACTTTGCGGACGGCACCCAGATGATTGACCACGACACCCTGCAGGTGCACAATGCGCCAAACACCACCTCGGACCTGCTCTTTAAAGGGGCGCTGACGCAAGAAGCGCGGAGTGTCTGGCAGGGCATGATCCGTGTGGTGAAGGATGCGCAGAATTCCGACGGGTTCCAGGCCAACCGCAACCTGATGGTGCGGCCCACCGCCCGTGCGGATAGCATCCCGGGGCTGGAAATCGAAGCGGACGATGTGCGCTGCACCCATGCGGCTACCGTCGGCCAACTGGATGAAGAGCCGGTCTTTTACCTGGAATCGCGGGGTATTCCACGTCAGGAGGCCGAACGGCTCATCGTGAATGGGTACTTCTGGGATGTGCTGGAGCGCATTCCATTTCAGGATGTGCAGAACCGCCTGCTGGCGGATGTGGACTATAAGTTCCTGGTTGGTTGGCAACCGGACTAACTCAGGGTAGAGTAAGGGCGCTTCGTGAAGAAGCGTCTTTTTTCCTGGTTGGTGCCATAAGCGCTGGCTTATCAAGTCCATAAGTAAAGTCTAATGTCAGAAAGGGTAGCAAGGACGATGACCAACAAGGGCTATGCCGTCCCCGAAGCACTGGTATCGACGCAGTGGGTGGCGGAGAACCTGAATAACCCGAACGTGCGGTTGGTGGAAAGCAACGAAGACACGCTGCTCTACGCACAGGGGCACATCCCCAGTGCTGTGCATATCGACTGGGCCAAAGACCTCAACGACCAGGTCCGTCGCGACTACCTGAGCAAAGAGGCGTTCGAGCAACTGATGGCTGCTAACGGCATCAGCAACGATACGACCGTGGTGTTCTATGGCGACAAGAACAACTGGTGGGCGGCTTATGCCTTCTGGGTGTTTAAGCTGTTTGGGCACAAGGATGTGCGCTTGATGGACGGCGGGCGCCTGAAGTGGGGAGCAGAGAGCCGCGAGATGACCCGCGAGGTGCCCAGCTATCCCCAGGGGACCTACAAAGCGCAGGCACGCACTGATTACAAGATTCGTGCCTTCCGTGACCAGGTGCTGGCCCATGTGAACCAGAGCGGCCCGCTGGTGGATGTGCGTAGCCCGGGCGAGTTCAGTGGCGAGTTGCTGCACATGCCCAACTACCCGCAGGAAGGCGCGCTACGCGGTGGGCACATCCCTGGGGCGCGGAACATCCCCTGGGCGCGGGCGGCCAATGAAGACGGGACCTTTAAGAGTGCCGATGACCTGCGCGTGATTTATGAGCAGGAGCAGGGTTTTAACTCTGATCAGGATGTTATCGCCTATTGCCGGATTGGGGAGCGGAGTTCGCATACCTGGTTTGTGCTGACCTACCTGTTGGGCTACCCCAGCGTCCGCAACTACGACGGCAGTTGGACGGAATGGGGCAACAGTGTCGGCGTGCCGATTGAGAAGTAAGCGAGCGGGTATGCTAGTCTGGGTCAACAGAGCGCTTCGGCGCTCTGTTTGGTTTCATTGATCACCTGTACGGCTAAGCATGTTCTCGTAAACTGGAGGGAGCGCGGTTAACAAGGAGCATAACCCATGAGTTTGCGTCGGTTGAGCAGCATTCTGGCTGGGCCAGCCGGGTTGGTGATTCTCTTATTCTTTTTCCTGCCCTGGGTCACGGTCTCCTGTGCGGGCACCGATTTTCTGGAAGGCAGCGGCTACGACCTGGCGCAGGGTTTTGATGAAGACAACATCGCGGTGGTGGACTTTAGCGAGCTTGGCCTGCCGCAGGATGCAAGTGCAGAGGGCGAAGCCAGCCTTACGCTAAGCCAGACAGACGATGGCAACGCCTTTGAGGCAGATGCCTTTTTGTATCTCATCCCGGCATTCGGGGTGTTTGCGGCGCTGCTGGCCGGGTTAAGCATCTTTGAAGTGCGGATCATCAACACGGTGACCGCCCTGGGCTTGCTGGTGCTGCCGGGCTTGCTTGGGTTGGGGTTGATGGCGCTTAAGTACAGCGCGCTGGACTCTGACGTGGACCAGATGAACGAAGAAGCAATGGCCGCACAACAGGCAACCTCGCCAGAAGACGCGCAGAGTATGGAACAGTTCGAGCTGCTGACCGGGCAAGCCCTGAGTAGCACGCTGGGGGTGCAGCTGGAGCTGGAAATTGGCTGGTGGGCAACGGTGCTTGGGCTGGTTGGGCTGTTTGTGGCAGGGGTGATGGGCTTTCTGGCGCCGCCGGAGTCGGTGCTGCAGGCGCAGGCACCGCTGCAAACGCTCACCAACACCAGCAGCCCGGCAATGCCAGGCTTTGAGGGCGTCTCCTCTCCCTTTGCGCCGCCCTCTGAGCAGGAGGTCCGCGCTAAGCTGCTGGAGGCGCGTACTCTGGTGCAAAATCGCGATTACGGTGCAGCCCGCGCCATTCTGGTTGGCTTGGACCACCCTACAGCGCGCGAATGGCTGACCAAACTGGATGAACGCCTGGGCCGCTAGGCGCGGATTGGCACCTTGCCCCAGTTTGACTGGGCAAGGTACGATGGAAAGGCACGAAGGATAAGGAAGGTGCCAGATGGCCGAGATGCCGCAGGAACTCAAAGACATCCTGCTGGACTTTGAAATGGTGGGCGCCAGTGACCGCCCCATGTATCTGATTGACTACTCGGATCGCTTTCATGCGGTGCCAGAGCGCATCGTACAGCGGCCTTTTCCAGAAGAACACCACGTCAAAGAGTGCGAGTCTGATGCGTACGTGTTTTTTGAACCGCGCGAGGATGGCACCCTGAACTTCTACTTTGCCGTAGAGAACCCGCAAGGGGTCTCTGCACGGGCGTTTTCCAAAATCTTGCAGGATGCGCTTTCGGGCAAGTCCAGTGCCGAAATTGAAGCCGTGCCCGATAAAATCGTGATGGACCTCTTCGGGAGCGGTATTTCGATGGGCAAGGGGCTGGGTTTGCAGGGCATTCTGCGTATGGTGAAATATTTTGCACGTGAACATGGCCGTTAGCGGTCAGGGTTGTGCAACAAAGCACAGGAGGTACCCCCATGCCCTTTGATATTGAACAAGTCCGGGCGGATTTTCCCGCGCTGCATCAGGAAGTGCATCCCGGCAAACCGCTGGTTTTTCTGGATAGCGCCGCCAGCAGTCAGAAGCCCGCCAGGTGATCGCCGCGCTGGACCACTACTACCAGAACGACCATGCTAACGTGCATCGTGGGGTGCATACCCTCAGCGAGCGCGCCACCGCTGCCTACGAAGCCGCGCGGACAAGGTGCAGGCGTTCATCAATGCGCGTTCGCGGCAAGAGGTGATCTTTACCCGCAATGCAACCGAGGCGCTTAACCTGGTGGCGGCCACCTGGGGCCGGACCAACCTGGGGCCAGGCGATACGGTGGTGCTGACGGAGTTAGAGCACCATAGCAACATTCGTCCCCTGGCAGATTTTGCAGGCAGAAAAAGGCTTTGCCCTGCGCTACATCCCGGTTTTGCCGAACTTTACCCTGGACCTGGACGCGCTGCGTGGCTGGCTGGCGGCGGAAAACGTAAAGCTGCTTGCCCTGGCGCATGTGAGCAACGTCCTGGGCACGGTCACGCCGCTGGCGGAGGTTGTGCAGATGGCCCATGCTGCCGGGGCGGTGGTGGTGGCGGATGGCGCACAGAGTGTGCCGCACCTGCCAGTCGATGTCCAGGCGTTGGACGTGGACTTTCTGGCCTTTAGCGGGCACAAGATGTGCGGCCCCACCGGCATTGGCATCCTCTATGGCAAGCGCGCCTTGTTGGAGGCCATGCCCCCCTACATGGGTGGTGGCGATATGATCCGCCGGGTGACGCTGGATGGCTCCACCTGGAATGATTTGCCCTACAAGTTCGAAGCCGGAACGCCCGCCATTGCCGAAGCCATTGGCCTGGGCGCGGCGGTGGACTATCTGCAAAGCGTGGGCATGGCCGAGCTTCAGCCTACGAGCACACGCTGGTGGAATATGCCCACGAGCGCCTGTCAGAAATCCCTGGGTTGACGTTGTTGGCGCCGCCGGAAGGGCAGCGCAATGGCGTGGCTACCTTTACTTTGCACGATGCCCACCCGCACGACATCGCGCAGATTCTGGATTATGAAGGGATTGCCATTCGTGCTGGGCACCACTGCGCGATGCCACTGCACCAGAAGCTCCAGCTTCCGGCCACCTCGCGCGCCAGCTTTTACCTGTACAACACGCGGGCCGAAGTCGATCAACTGGCGGCGGGCTTGCTCAAAGCCGCCGCGGTTTTCGCCTGAAAGACCCGCAGGAGGGCCAGTGTCTTATGTTCGATATGTATCAGGAAAACATCCTGGAGCATGCCCGGCATCGCCGTAACTGGGGGCTGCTCCATGAGTACGATTATCACGCCCCACGACGATAATCCGCTGTGTGGGGGATGAGCTGGAAATCACGCTGAAGGTCGATGCGGACGAGCGCGTGGTGGGCGTGGGCTGGCAGGGGCAGGGTTGTGCCATCAGCCAGGCAGCGGCCAGCATGCTGGGGGAAGAATTGCTGGGCAAGACGCTTGCAGAGGTCAAAGCCCTGGATAAAGAGATGCTGCTGGAGATGATCGGCATCCCCCTGAGCATGAACCGCCTGAAGTGTGCCTTGCTCTCTCTGAAGGTGGTCAAGGCGGCGGCTTATGGCTTGGACCGCTGGGAGGACCCCGGCGCGTAGGTGCAACCGGACAATTGACCCTTGCTAAAATCCGCAAAAAAGGTTAAATTTAATTTACCTGATTTAACCTGGAATTTACCATAGAGCTGGGAGAGCAAGGTATGGAGCCTCAAGGAGCGCCGGAAACCGCGCTGCAACGTCTTCTTGACCACCCGCAGGTCTACGTTCGCAATCGTGCCGCCATCGTCGTGCTCACGGAGCAAGGATGGACGGTTGAACAGATTGCCGCTGAAGTGGGCGTTAGCCCCAAAACCGTTGAAAAGTGGCAGGCAGCCTGGTCAGAAGATGGGATGAACATCTTCCCTGGCGGCGATGACACCGAGGATAACCGTGCCAAGGAACCTGGAGACGCGCCAAAGGATGAACCTGAGGCTGAAGTGCCTGCTGTGACCCTGGACGATAATCTGGAGGAGGCGCCGGTCATTGGCCTGGCCTTAACGCCGGATGTTTTCTATATCCCGGTTGGCCTGGCCGAAGACGCCTATGGCTCGGACACGCTGATGGATGTGGCAGAAGCGATGGAAGCTGCTCCTCAAGAAGTGCCAGAGCCACCGCGCGATTGGTTGGCGGTGCTCAGTTTCCCGCGCAGCGTACCTCTAGCGCCCACCGATGCGATGGGCGAGGCTGGCCGACGCATTCTGCTGGGTCAACTGGCAGACATGCTGCGCCAGGAGCCCGTTGCACGCCTGGGGGAAGATAGCGAAGGGGTGCACAAGATGCGGTGGCCACCGCCGAATGCGGAGTGTCTATGGCACCTTTGGCGGTTATTTCGATAGCGCTTACTCCCGCAAAATCAAGGCGCCGCTGCGCTACACTGCCCAAACGCTGGGGGCAGTGCGTGATCTGGATGTGTTTCAAGCCAAGACCTGGCGCTACATCGACGCTGAACTGGGGGGCAATCCGACCTCGCTGAAGCCGCTGCTGCGCGGCATCGCCCGACGGCAGGAGGTGGCACGGTTGGCATTGGTTGAGTGGTTCGATAGCCGTAAGTATACGCGCTTTGTCGAGCGTTTTCATGCTGTGCTCAGCCAACCCCACGCGCTGCCGGTTGCTTCGATTGATGGCAACGGTCCACGCAGCACCCGCGTTGACCATGTGCTGCCGACCCTGCTTTACGAACGCTGGGAAGCGGTACGCCGCTACGAAGATTTCATTGCAACTGCCAGCGTGCCCACCCTGCACGAGCTGCGCATCGAGTTCAAGCGCCTGCGCTATAGCCTGGAGTTCTTTGAGGATGTGTTAGGCCAAAGCGCGGGTATGCTCATCCGGAGGGTGAAGGAAGCCCAGGACCATCTGGGTGATATGAATGACGCGCAGGTGGCTGTTAGCTTTTTGCGCGTGGTGGGCAAGGCTCTGCCCAAGGACGAACGGAGCGGTATCCGCGCCTACCGGGACTACCGCCAGGCCGAAATGGACACGCTGGTGGCGACTTTCCCGCAGATGTGGGAGCGCTTCAACGCGCCCAAGAACCGCGAAGCTCTGGGGCTGGCGGTCGCGGCCATTTAGGGGTGTTGCGCGTTTGCGCAAGGGCCGGGCGGGCGGGCAGATGCCCGCCCGGTTTGGCCCTATTCCTCTGTCTCGGGGCGGTAGTGTTCACCATCCCAGCGGTAAAGCTGGTTTTCGATCTGGATTTCTGCCAGGCCATCCTGCTCTACATCCACGAGTTGCAGGGCGCTGGGGTCAGTTGCCGTGACGGTGGTATAGACCCGGTAGGCGTTCTCTGGCACCGGGGGGAATAGCGGGGTCAGGGTGCTGGCTGCCGGATCAAATTCGCTCAGGTAGTATTCCACGTAGCGGCCATATTCCAGAAAGTCCCAGCTTACGGCCACGAGCAGGTCTGGTAAGCCATTGGCGTTGAAGTCTCCCCAGGCGGCCAGGCGCGCCCCGCCGCCAGCGTATAGCCCCTCGGAACGGCTCCCAGCCCCGGTTCTCAGAAACAACAGGTGTGCTTGGTAGGGATCTTCTCCAGGAACACACCGGAACAGCGCCATAAAGGTATCCCCAAAATCCCCGGCACCGTATCCGGCAAAGGTGGGCAATGTGATGCTGACCAGAAATTCCGGCTGGCCATCGCCCTCCAGATCCAGCGTTTCCCACTGGCTGAGGATTGGCCCCAGCGAGGTGTGGTAATCCGCCAGGGCGGCGGCCAGCACCGCGGGAGAGCCACCCGTGTTCAAATAATCGAGCACGCCATCCAGGGCGTAGCGTTCCAGGTCTGGTAAGGGTGGGTTGGGGCGTGCCTGGGGGATGCACCCCGCGCTTGAGGCGGGCGGTGCTGCGGCCCCAGGCGGCAGGATGGGCGTTGGAGTGGAGCTTAGGGTGGGGCGAGGGGATGCGCTGGGCGACTGAGCCAGGCTAAGGCCCACTTCGTTCCAGCCCAGGCTTAGCAAAGTAACCAACACCAGCCGCGCTGCCACCGAGAGTAGAGTTCGCATGGATGGACCCTCCTTTTCCGAAAACAGCAAACAACGATGATCTCAGATCGGGTTCCGGCGCGCCAAGGTCGCCAGGCTCAGCGAGCAAGCTGCCGCAGATCATCAGCGGCACCCAACGCCAGGGCAAATCAAACGGGGGAGACCACTCGACTTGCTCCACAAAGCTGCCACGTGCTGAAGAATATAACAGCTCAGGTTGGCCGCCGCTTGCGGGTACACGGAGCAAATGCCCTGGTGGGCGGCTAAAGAGCACCCAGTGACCATCCGCAGACCAACTCGGCAGGTATTCCACGCTCAGGTCCTGGGTGATGGGCGCCAGGTCCGAGCCATTGGGTCGGATACGGAATAGATCGCTGTGACCGTGGCGGTAGGAAGTAAACATCAACCAAGCCCCATCCGGCGACCAGAGAGGCTCGTGGTCGCGCTCTGGGTGATGGGTCAGGCGCAAGGGTTGGCCGCTACCGTCTGCCTTCCAGAGGTAAAGCTCGCTGTTGTCTGGGTCTTTCAGGCTGGCCAGGCTATAGGCGATGTGCTGGCCATCTGGCGAGAGCACACCGCTGGTGATGATGGCATTTTGAACGCCCGTGGCCTGGCCTGGTGGTGCAGGTGGTAGGATGCGATGTGTATTTTCGTCGCGATAGCGGTAGATCGTGAGATAGTTCTGGCTGGGGCGGGGTTGCAGGGCTTCCTCAGTGCCCAGGGCACCCAGTTCCCCATGCAGCGGCGCTTTCCAGGCCAGTCCGCTAAAGCGGTCTCGAATTGTCACGGCTCGGCCTTCCGGCTCCCAGCGCAATTCATGAGAGAAAAGCCGCTCAGTTTGCAGGGTGCCCAGGGTTCGCATGGGCTGCCCGGTTGTGGTGATGATGTGCAGGCTAAAGTGGCTGGCCCCAGCCGAACGCGGGTGTTGCTCCAAAACGGCAATATAGGGGCTGGGCAGGGAGGTCACTGGACGGGCCAGGCTCAGCAGCAGAACCAGCCCCAGCATCCACCCACCCAGCACCCCCAGCACCACGCGAAAAAACATCAAGCCATTTTCAGGACTGGGTCAATGCGTTCCATCGCCCAGTCGATTTCCTGACGGGAAATGACCAGCGGCGGGGCAAAGCGGATGATGTGCTGGTGCGTCTCTTTGCAGAGGATGCCCGCGCTTTGCAGGGCCTCGCAGAAGCGCCGCGCACCGCCCGCGCTGGGCTTCAGTTCCACGCCAATCAGCAGGCCGCGCCCGCGCACCTCCAGAATGTGCGGGCTGTTGACTTCTTCCAGGCGCTCCATGAAGTAGGCGCCCATTTCTGCCGCATTCTGGGCCAGGTTTTCTTCCTGAAGCACCTGGAGCGCGGCCCGCGCCACCGCGCAGCCCAGCGGATTGCCGCCAAAGGTGCTGCCGTGGTCGCCAGGGTGGAACACGCCCAGGATTTCATCGCTGGCCACCACTGCCGATACCGGATAGAAGCCGCCAGACAGCGCCTTCCCCAGCGTGACCATATCTGCACGCACCCCTTCATGATCGCTGGCAAAGAGCTTGCCTGTCCGGCCTAGGCCCGTCTGGATTTCATCTGCGATCATCAGGATGTTGTGGCGGTTGCAAATCTCGCGCACCTGCTTCAGGTAGCCATCTGGGGCCAGGATGATGCCGCCTTCGCCCTGGATAGGCTCAAAAAAGAAGGCGACGGTGTGGGGCGTGATGGCGGCTTCCAGCGCGGCGGCGTCGCCAAAGGGCACGATCTTAAAACCCGGCGTAAAAGGGCCAAACCCCGCGCGATATTGTGGCTCGGTGCTGAAGCTGATGATGGAAATGGTCCGCCCGGCGAAGTTGTTATCGCAGACAATGATTTCTGCCTGGCCCTCTGGCACGCCCTTAACGGTGTAGCCCCACTTGCGGGCGGCCTTGAGGGCTGTTTCGACCGCTTCTGCACCGCTGTTCATGGGTAAAGCACGGGCGTAGCCGGTGAGCTCGCAGAGTTCGCGGTAGAAGGGGCCAAGCTGGTCGTTGCGGAAGGCGCGGCTGGTCAGCGTGACGCGCTGGGCCTGGTCGATGAGCGCCTGCTGAAGCCGAGGGTGGGCGTGCCCCTGGTTAACCGCGCTATAGGCGCTCAGGCAATCCAGGTAGCGCTTCCCTTCCACATCCGTGACCCACACGCCGCTGGCCTCACGGACCACGACATCCAGCGGATGATAGTTGTGGGCGCCGTATTGCTCCTCAAGAGCGATGAAATATTCTGCCTGTGATTCGTTCAGATGAAGGGCCAAGAGAGGACTCCTATTCATGCTCGGTGGCGCACCAGAAGGCGCCGGGTTCAACAAATCTTTCTTTCCATTATGCCTGGGCTGCCTGGGCGGCGCCAGGCCGATTCCGTCGCAGCCAGGTGTCCACACGGCAGGCGTAGAGCAGCAAGGCCAGCAGCGTTGCGCCGCTCACAAGCAAGCCATAGCGCAACAAGGGCGGGCGATAAACAAAATTCAACCTGGTAGGTGGCCTCGCCGGGTGGCAACACCACGCCCACCAGCCCGCCTGCCGACTCCAGCGGGGCGCGGCGGTTATTGACGCGCACCAGCCAACCGGGGTAGGCCAACTCCTGCACCACCACCAGCACCGGATAATCTGGGTGGCCCTGCGCCTGGAGAGTAACCCGGCCTGCCTGGCGTTGCTGGACCATGAGGGGCATCACCCAGCGCGCCTGGAGCGGCTGGGCAAAGGTTGAGGCGAAGGGTTGCGGCAGTTGATAGGCATAGGGTGGGGCGCCAGGGTGATGCCACAGGCAAGGAATGCCACGCACAATTTGTGGGCTATTGACGACCAGGCGATAGCCGTTTTCGCGCAGCCAGGGGTGTTGATCTTCAGTAAACGTGATGGCATAGGGCGCGGGCGTTTGCATCAGGTCCGGTGTGCTGATGGTGCTGGCCATTGAGAGGGGGTCGTAGGCTGCGCCGATGAAGGCCAGCCGCACCCGGTTTTCCAGAAAGACCCGCACCGCCCGATAGCTGAGGATATACACGCTGAGTTCCTCGTTGGGCTGGCTGTCGCGCAGCCATTCGATGCAGGTTGCTTCGTGAACATAGGGGTCGCTTTTGAGCGGTCTGGCCCAGACTCCCAGGTTTCGAGCACTTGCCAGGCAGACCAGGCGCTCGCCAGGCAAAAGACCGCCGCCACAACGCCCTGGAGCGTGCGAATCATAAAGCGGGGCGGGGCAGTCACTATGCGGGGCCAGGGATTGTGCAGGATGGCGCGCCAGATGGCATCGGCTCGCATGGCCACCAGCACCGCCACCCAGAAGCTCGCCATCCCCAGCGCGCGCCCCGGAAAGCGCCAATGCCCCAGGCCCGGCACATTCTGGTAGAGCCAGGCAATCAACGGATTGCCGCCCGTCCCCCAGATGAAATGCACCGCGATGATCAGCACCCCGGCCAGCCACCAGCGCCAGGCGCCATCCAGTGCGCTCCGCTGCGCGAAAAACGGCACCGGCAGGATGATCAGCCCGATGAGCAGGGCAAATTCCGGCGGCAGGATAAAGCTGTAGTAGAGTTCTGGCAAGCCCGGCGCCACGCGGTCCGCATAGAGCGCAGCATCGCCATTGATAAATTGTTGGAGCACGCGGCCCGCATCGACCGCTTCCCCAGCGCCATCATCCTGAGGGTGGGCCACATATTCGCTGTTAAGGGCCAGCGGCACCAGGACCGCCGCGCTCAAGCCCACGGTCAAGGCGCCAGCCAGGTAGAGCGCCGTCACCTGCCGCCAGCGCTGCCCTGGCGAACTCAGCACATACACCAGCGCCAGCAGGGCGAGCGCCAGCTGCACGCGGGGTGTCAATTCCTGGGGCGCCAGGCCAAATCTTGTGCTCAAGGCGGCCGCTTCGCGTGTCGGCATGGGCGATCCTTTGCGGGGGACTATGCGCCTTGGCGGTTAACGTCCCCCTAAGCTCCCCCGAGGCCGACCTTGCTTGCCGGGCGGCCGCCGGCGCCTATAGTCGCGGCTTTGGGAGTAGCCTTCTTGTCCAGCCTTCCCCGCATCGGCCTGATCATGGGCAGCCGCTCCGACTGGGAGACCGATGGCGCTGCGGCCGGAGACGCTGCGCGCGCTGGACGCGCCCTTCGAGGCGCGGGTGATCTCCGCTCATCGCACGCCGGAGCGGC
>JAAUUD010000083.1 GCA_012031655.1 Anaerolineae bacterium
GTGGCGCAACTGGCACCATCGGCAGTGCGTGTGCGCAAATGCTGGCGGCGGAAGTAGGCGAGTTGGTGCTGGTGGGGCGCCGACCCGAAGCGCTGGCCGTGGTTGCGGAGCAGTGCAGCGGTCAACGGGCGCGGGTGAGCACCCACACCGACCTGCACGCCATCTACCGCGCCGACGTGGTGATTACCGTGACCAATGCCGTGCATGCCATCATCGAGCCGCAGCACCTCAAGCCGGGCGCGGTGGTGTGCGATGTAGCCCGCCCGCGCGATGTGAGCCGGCAGGTAGAAGCCCAGCGCAGCGATGTGCTGGTGATCGAAGGGGGGATGGTGGAGGTCCCCGGCCCGGTGGATTTTGGCTTTGATTTTGGCTTTCCGCCGGGCAAGTCCTTTGCCTGCATGGCCGAAACGATGATCCTGGCGCTGGAGGGGCGCTACGAGGACTACACCGTGGGCAAGACGATTGCCCTGGACCGGGTGCTGGAGATTGGTGCGCTGGACGGAAAAGCATGGCTTCCGGCTGAGCGCTTCCGCAGCTTTGAGCGCGCCGTCACAGAAGAGCACATCGCCCAGGTGCGCGAACTGGCACACGACCACCTGAAACACTGGTCGCCCAGCCTCGCAGATGGGGCGGGCTAGCTTTTTTCCCCTTTGCCCATGGACAGGGTATAATGAGGAAGCCGACGGACTCCGCTAGAATCTGGTTTGTTTCCAACTCGCCTGGCGGATGTTCCTTATAATCTATAGGGAACCCACGCGCTTGCATGGGGATGATCAACGCCGTTTGAGGAGAGCTGCATGAGCAAGGGTCGTATCCTGGTGGTCGAAGACGATTTTGACATCTCCAACATGTTGCGTATCTACTTCACAGGACAGGGGTACGATGTGCAGGTAGCACCGCGTGGGGGCGATGCCTTGATGATGACGCGCAAGCAATTGCCGCAGCTCATCGTGCTGGACATTATGTTGCCGGATATGAACGGCTTTGATGTGTGCCGCGAACTGCGGACCACCACCCGCACCAGCCACATCCCGATTATCTTCCTCACCCAGCGCGATGAGCGCTCCGACCGCATCGCCGGGTTGGAACTGGGCGCGGATGACTACATCACCAAGCCGTTTGACATCGAAGAACTGAAGTTGCGCGTCAAGAACCAGATTGAACGGGCCGAGCGCGAGCAATCCACCGACCCCGCCAGCGGTTTGCCCTCCAGCTTGCTCATTGAGGAAAAGCTGCGCCGACTGATCGCAGAAAACAAAGCGTGGACCTACGTGGAAAGCAAGATTTTGCACGCCGAGCCCTTCAAAGAGGTGTATGGCTTTGTGGCCTGGAACGAGGTGCTGCGCTTTACGGCCCTGCTGATGGGCGAAGTGATCGACAAACACGGCACCCCGGACGATTTTCTGGGGCACCCCGGCAACGATACCTTCATCCTCATCTCCTACACCGAGAAAAACCAGGACCTGGAAAACACCCTGGTAGAACGCTTTAACGAAGAAGTCAAGCAACACTACTCCTTCATTGACCGCGAGCGCGGCAAGATCGTGCACGGCGATAAGGAAGAAGCCCTCATGACCCTGGCAACCGGGGCCGTTTCGAACCGTAATCAACGCTATTCCGATATCCGCGAGATCACAGAGCTGGCCGCGGAAGTGCGGCGGCGCGGTGGCACGAGCGAGGCTGGGACCATAGAAACAGCGTGGTAAACCAACAATGGAACTTATTCTGATCCTGCTGGGGCTGGTGCTGCTGATTTACATCCTGGGCGTGGTGCAACAGTGGCAGACAACCCGAAACCTGGTCATTGAGGCCGAGGATAAGCCCATCGTTCCGGTCAATCTGGTGGAAGGGAACGAAGCGGTGGTGGTGGCAGAAGGCCGCGGCCACCTGGTCTACATCAACGAGAAAGCGCGCAACTGGTTTGGCATGAACGGCGCCGAACCCAACCTCACCCTGATGGCGCAGCGCGTGAACCCGTCAGATACCTTCCGGGACCTGTTTGCACGGGAAGGGCGGGTGCTTTTCCGGGTAGGCTCGCGCCAGGTCGAGGCTACTTCGCACGCCATCCCGGTGGAAACCGGGCGCCGGATGGTGGTTGTGATGCGCGAGGCGCCCTGAACGGGCGGCGCGGCGGCGAATATGACCCCGTGCAGGCCGTGAACATCATTGGCGAGATCAGCGCGATGTTGGCCCAGTCCTTTGAGCTGGACCTGGCGCTGGAAACCATCCTGCAAAGCATTGGCTCCACCATTCGCTACGACGCCAGCGAGGTCAACCAGTGGTACCCAGACCAGAATGTGCTACGACCGATAGCCCGACGCGGGGACCCCGGCTACGCTGCCGCCCTGGACCAGAACGGCGGCGTTTATAAGCTGGACGAGGGCTATTCCGGCTGGATTGCGCGCTATCAGCAACCGTTGGTGGTGGACGACATCAACACCCGCCCGGATGTGCTGCCCAAGCTGGCCAATTTCCCTTTTCATAGCTACATCGGCGTGCCCCTGAAGGCCGGAGACCGCTTTATTGGCACGCTGGAACTGGCCAGCAGTGCCAGCCACGCCTTTGACTACGAGCACCTGACCCTGCTCGAAACCCTGGCCGGGCAGGTGGCGGTCGCCATGGAAAACGCCCGCCTCTACCGCGAGCAAAGCAACCGCGTGGCGGAAATCAGCGGGTTGCGCAAGATTGCCCAGGCGATGGGCGCGCTGGCGGACCCGCCCAGCATGTTTATGCAACTGAACACCAGCCTGGCCGAGCTGATGAACGTTGAGATGTGCGGTGTGATGTTGCTTTCGGATGACCGCCGCTGGTTGGCCGGGCAGGTGCCGCTCTATGGGGTGCAAGAGGCGCTGGCCTACCTCTTCCGCATCGAGGTGCTGCCAGAAAGCGCGGGCTATCGCCTGTGGCATAACCAGCCCTGGTGGTTTACCAACAACGCAGTTGGGGATGAGATGATCCACCAGCTCAAGCTACAAACCCTGGTGGATGTTTCTAGCGTGCATGCGCTGGCCCTGGTGCCGATGATCGTGGGGGACCAGCGCATTGGGGCCGTGATGGTGATGAACCCCCGGCGCGGCTCTGGCTTTTTGCAGGAGGACGTCAACCTGCTGGCTGTTTTTGCCGCGCAGGTGGCGATTGTGGTGGAAAACGCCCGCCTCTACAACGAGGAGCAGCGCCGCGCCGAGGAGCTGATGGGTCTGCAACAGATCACGGAGGCGGTCGGCGCCTTGCGCGACCCCGCCGCGCTCTACCAGCAGATCAACGAACGCATCGCGCAGTTGCTGGATACAGAAGCCTGCACGTTATTGCTTTTTGTGGAAGAAGCGCGCTTGTTGGTGCTTCAGCCGGGGTCGGTGGGGTTGCCGGGCAGCCTGGCGCCCTTTGCCCAGGTGCCCCTGGAGGCAGGCAGCCGCCTGGAACAGCTCTGGGAGCAGGGGCAGCCCTGGCTGTCGAACAGCATTCAGGCCGAAGGCCGGGCTTTGCAGGCCCGCCTGGGGCATTTCTGGAAGAAGCCGCGTTGCGTAAAGGGGTGCTGCTGCCTTTGCGCGTGGCGGGGCAACGCATTGGCGCTTTTGCTGGTGGGCAACAAAGCCTACGACCTGGATTTTGACACCGAAGACAGCCGCCTGTTGAGCATTTTTGCGCGGCAAGCGGCGGTGATCATTGACAATGCCCGCCTGTACGACGAAACCCACCGCCGCGCTGTGGAGTCTGATGGCTTGCGCCGCCTGGCAGAGTTGGCCGCCGGTGCGGTGGATATTGACCAGATTATCGCCGATCTGTTGGCCGAAACAACGGACCTGCTCGAAGCGCAGGTGGCGGCTCTGGCTTTGCTGGATACGGATAAGGGCGAGTTGGTCTACACGCCGGGCTACGCCTATCAACTGGAGCTGGCCGAGCCGCTGCACCTGGACATCTTTGGGGAAGGCTTTTCAAACTCGGTGGTGCTTTCGCGCCGGGCTTTGCTTTCTAATGCCGCCCTGGAAGACGCACGCCTGTTGCGGCCCTATCGCCAGATGGCCGAAGACCTCAACCTGCACAACCTGATCATGGTGCCGCTGGTCATCCAGAACCGCAGCATTGGCGAAGTGCTGGTGGCCAACAAGCGCAGCGAGGGCTTCTCCCCCAATGACCTAAACCTGCTGCAAGCCATTGCCGCCCAGGTGGCTGCCGCCATCGACCGCACCCAGCTCTACAAAGCCACCGACGCCAGCCTGCGCACACGTGTTGATCAGCTCAACACCATGGACCGGGTCGCCCAACAATTGGTTGGGAGCCTGGAACTGGAGCGCATTCTGGAGGTAGCACGGACCGAGATTGCCAACACGCTCGGCGGCGGAGCCGCTTCGGCGGTGTTGCTGGCGCGCTCCACGCGGTGGCTGGATACCGCCCAGCCGCTCATCGAAAAGCGCCTGAACCCCTTGCCAGGGATGCGCGATCCCCTTTCTCCGGCGGAGATGTCCGCCATCCTGCGCACGGAGCCGCTGTATATTTCGGATTACCTGGGCAGCGACCTGGAAGCCCTCCCCGCCGAGGCGCGTTCGGCCTTCATTGTGCCCTTCCGCGTTGAAGAAGAGCCGGTGGCCTTGCTGCACCTCTACAGCAACCAGCCTGCCGCTTTTGACGAAGACACGCGAGACTTTGTGCTGCGCATTGCCAAACAAACCAACCAGGCGGTCCTCAACGCGCGGCGCTTCCAGGACCAGCTTTTGCTGAACGAGCGGCTACGCCAGCATGCACAATGGCTGCGCAGCAGCCTGAACATCAATCAGTTCATCCGCCAGGGCAAAGACATCGGGCAGACGCTTGTGTTGCTGGCGGGCCTGGTGAGCGAAGCGCTGGGCTACCGGGTGGTGATCATCAATTTGCTGGATGCCAAAGCCAATGTTTACAAACGTGTGGCTTCTGCTGGCATCTCGGAATTGCGCTTCCGCGAGCTTCAACAGGCCGTCACCACGCCAGAGCAGCTGGGGCAATTGCTGCAAACACGCTGGCAACTGGGCGAAAGCTACTTCATCCCCACCGAGCAGATTGGCGAAGATACGCTGGGGGGTATCCAAACCCCTCGGATTCACCCCATCCCATCACCGAACGCGGCGCCCAGGCCTGGCAAGCGGATGACATCCTGTTTGCGCCCTTCTACGATCAAGCGCGAACCCTGCTGGGCTGGATTAGCGTGGATAGCCCGCGTGATAACCGCCGCCCCACCCTGGCCGAGGCAGAGTCGCTGGGCATTTTCACCTTCCAGGCCTCGTTTGTGGTTGAAAACTACCAGCTCCTGGAAGAAATTCGGCGCGATGCCGCCGAAACCCGCGTGGGGCGCGAACGCCTGGCCCTGTTGCACGGCGCCGCTGAGCGCATTCGCCAGGCGCCGGATATCCCCGCCCGTTTGCAGGTGGTGGCCCAGACCCTGGTGCAAAGCGGCTGGAACAAGGTTTGGATCACGCGCGCGACAAAAACCTGGATGTGAACCTGCTCATCCACGAAGGCTACCCCGAACAGGAGGCACGCCGCCTGCAAACCGCTACGTTGCCAGGCCGCGTCTGGCGCCAGCGCTTCGAGGACCCCGAATTCCAGCGCTTGCGCCTGGGTGGGTGCTACTACCTGCGCTATAACCACCCCTGGGTGGCGGAAAACGTCCTGCGGGGCGAAGCCCCCCGCCCGGCCAGCGTGCCAGACGACCAATGGCACCCGCAAGACCTGCTCTATGTGCCGCTCTATGGCCAGGATCGCAGCACCGTCATCGGAATTATGGCGCTGGATGCTCCCGACGATGACGCACCCCCAACCGCCGAGAGCCTGCAACTGGTCGAGCTGCTGGGAGCGCAGGCGGCCTACGCCATCGAGACCACGCGCCTTTACCTGGAGACCATCCGCCAGGCCGAAAGCGAGCAACGCCTGACCGAAATGATGGAAGCGGTGGCGGCCTCGCTGGACATGCAAACCGTGATTCGCACGCTGGCCGAAGGCTTGCAGCAGATGATCGCGTTTACGCGTATGCATGTGGCCCTGCCTAGCGCCGATGGCACCAGCTTTACCCTGCGTCGCGTGGAAATCACCGCCGACCAGCGCGCCTATCTTTTTGACGACACGCCGGTTGCCATGGCCGATACCGCCATGGGCCAGTGCTACCGCGAACAGCACGACATGGTCTTTCACCTGGCCAGCAGCCCCAACCAGCGCACCCTGCCAGACCTGCGGCGCTGGTACGAACAGGGCGAGCGCATCACCCTGATGGTGCCGATGGTGGCAGGCGGGACTACCCTGGGCGTGTTGCGCCTGGGTAGCGAGCTGGAGAACGCCTTCGGCTTTGAAGAAAACATCGACCTGGTGCAACGCCTGGCCAACCTTTCGGCGGTGTCTATTGACCACTCCCGGCTGGTCGATGACCTCATCAGCCAGACCGCTTATAACGAAGCTGTGCTGGAGTCCATCCAGCAAGGGATCATCGTGCTGGATGCCAACCACAGCGTGACCACCGTCAACAGCTATATGGTGCAGCGCTATGGCTGGTCGCAGGAGGCGGTGGGGCAGTCTCTGTACACCTACGCCCCGGAATTTGAAGACTTCCTGAAGCACTCCATCACCACCGCCATCGCCGAGGGTACACCGCAGCACCAATTCGAAATTCAGGATGTGGACGCGCAGGGCAAAAAGACCATCCGCAACTTCTACACCTATCCGCTGCGGCAGGGCGACCTGGTGCGCGGTGTGGTGTTGCTCATCGAAGACGTGACCGAACGGGCCATGCTGGAGTCCTCCCTGGCCCAGCGTGCCGAACAACTGGCGGCCCTGACCACCGTTTCCAGCCGCATCACCTCTACCCTGGCCTCGGACGAAGTGATTGCGATTGTGCTGGAAGCGCTCGAAAACGTGATGCCCTACGATGGTGTGTCGCTGTGGTTGCGGGAGGGCAAACGCCTGCACATCGCAGCGGCGCGGGGCTATAAAGACCCCGGCACCTCCGCCGCCGAAGACCTCATTGGGCTGTATGTGGAAATTGAGAACAGCGCCCTGTTCCGCGAGATGGCCGATAGCCGCTCCATTTTGAACGTGGCTGATACCGGCGCAGACGACCCGCGCTTCCCCTATGGGGCGGAGCGTGTCTATAAGAACTGGCTGGGCGCCCCGCTCATCTCTCAATCGGAAGTCGTGGGTGTGATCGCGCTGGAAAAGCGCGAAACCCACTTCTACAACCCCAATCACGAACAGCTTTTGCAAGCCTTTGCTAACCAGGCCGCTGTGGCGCTTTATAACGCCACGCTCTTTGAGCAAACCACCGAACGCGCCAGCGAGCTGAACGCCCAGGCGCAACGCTTTGCCCTGCTCAACCGTGTATCTTCGGCGCTGACGCAATCGCTGGATATCGAAAGCATCCTGGAGACGACACTGCGCGAGACCGCCCGCGCCCTGGGCATTGAAGAAGCCATCGCCATCAAGATTGACACCGAAATTGATGAAGGGCGTGTGGTGGTTGAGTTCCCGCGCAGCAACCAGGAGCCAGACCGCACCCTGCCGCTGGGCAGCAACCTGGCGGTGGCCCGCATCCGCGAAACGCTGTTGCCGCTCTCGATGGATAACTTCCAGAAAGAAACCCTGGCCCGCCACCTGCACGACTGGTTGCCAGGCCGGGAGGACATCGTCAGCGGGTTGTTGGTGCCGCTGGCGGTGGGCGGGACCGTCATCGGCATGATGCTCTTTGTTTCCACGGCTTCAGAGTCGCCCTTTACGCTTGAGCGTGTGGAACTGGCCCAGACGCTCGCCAGCCAGGCCGCGATCGCGGTGCAGAACGCCAGCCTGTTTGAGCAGTCTGTGGTCCGCACCCACGAGCTAGAGACGCTCTTCGAAGCAGCCCAGGCCATCGCCGTGACGCTGGACCTGGACGAAGCCATGCGCCGCGTCATCAACCAGATGTTGACGGCCCTGCGCGCCGATGCCTGCTCCATTGCCCTGTGGGATGAGATCGATGGCGCGCTGGAGGTGCGTGGCGCCATCAATGCCTGGGGCGATTTGGATACTGCCGAACCCATGGGCACGCGGTATGCCCTGCGGGAGTACCCCTTGCGGGAGCAGGTCTTGCGCCAGCGCGAGGTGATCTCTCTGCGCTACGACGACGAAAACGTGTTGCCCAGCGAGCGCGCCCTGATGGAACGCAAAGGCACCAAAGACCGCATCCTGGTGCCGCTGGTGGTGAATGACATCTCGATTGGTTTGATTGAGCTTGAAATCCGGGAGCAGAGCCGCTTCTTTGAGGCGGCGGATATTCGCCTGGTGCGGGCCTTGGCCAGCCAGGCTGCGGTCGCCATCGAGAACGCCCGTCTGCAAACCGAAACGCGTTCTCACATCGAAGAGTTGTACATCATCAACGACCTGTCTACGGCGGTGGCCGGAACCACCAGCGTAGATGACCTCTTCCCGATGGTGCGCGATCAACTGCCGGTGCTCACAGAAGCCGAAGTGCTCTACGTGGTGCTTTATGATAGCGAGACCCAGCAATTTAGCTTCCCTGTGGCGGTGCACACCGTGGCGGGAACGGTCAAGATGGGCGCGCACAGCCTGGGCCACGATGAATTTTCGTTCATCATCAACCGTAATGCGCCGCTCCTGCTGGCCGGGACCAACATGACCGACGCCCGCTTGAGCTATGGCGTGACGGAGCCGCTGCTGCCGGAGGCGCGCTGCTTCCTAGGGGTGCCGATGGCCTCTGGGGACCAGGTGGTGGGCGTGCTGGCCGTGCAGGATAACCAGAACCCCTACGCTTTTGGCTTCAATGACCAGCGTATTCTGACCACCGTGGCCAACCAGCTTGGCGTGGCCATCTATAAAGCGCGCCTGTTTGCCCAGACGCAACGCTTTGCCGAAGAGCTGGAAGAGCGCGTGGTGGAGCGCACCGAGGAACTCAACGAGGAGCGCCAGCGCATCGAAACGCTCTACGAGATCACCGCCGAAGTGGCGGCTTCCCTGGATAGCACCCGCGTGCTCTCTGGCGCGCTGGAGAAGGTGGCCAGCGCCATTGGTGCCACGAGCGCGGTGATCCTGGGGATTGATGAAATCTCTGATAAGCTCTTTGTGCTGTATGCCTGGGGTGGCCTGCCCGTGCAGGATGAAGACGAGCGGACACACCATCACCCAGACCGAAGGGCTGGGCGGGTGGATCATCGCTAATCGGCAAGGGGTGGTGGTTCAAGATGTGCAGGAGGACGCGCGCTGGGTGCGCGCTTCGGAACGCGACGCCCACCAGCGCGCCGCCGTAGGCGCCCTGATGGAACGCGGTGACGATGTGCGCGGCGTGATGATGCTCTTTAGTGAAAGACCCGGCGCTTTTCAGGAAAAGCACCTGAAGCTGGTGACCGCCTCCGCCAGCCAGTTGGCGAACTCCATGGGCAACGCCGAGCTGTATAGCCTCATCCGGGACCAGGCCGAACGCCTGGGGGCCATCCTCCGCACCGAGCAGGTCGAGTCCATCAAAAACGCCGCCATCCTGAACTCGATTGCGGACGGCGTGATGTACGCCGACCAGCATGGCACCATCCTATCCTTTAATGCCGCTGCCGAGCGCATTATGGATATCTCTGGCGACCGGGTGATCAACGTCCGATTGTGGAACTGGCCGGGTTCTATGGCGGCACCAGCGCGGGCTGGCTAGAAACGATCGAGCGCTGGACAAGCGACCCAACACACATCGAAGGTAGCGACTTTATCGAAGTGATCCTGGAGCTGGACCTGCGTGTGGTGAGCGTTCGCCTCTCGCCAGTGATCATGGGGGATCAGTTCCTGGGCACGGTGTCGGTCTTTCGTGACATCACCAAGATGGTGGAAGTAGACCGCCTGAAGACCGAGTTCGTGGCCACGGTTTCGCACGAGCTACGCACCCCAATGACCTCCATCAAGGGCTATGCGGACCTGCTGTTGCTGGGGGCCGCGGGCGAAATCTCGGAGGCGCAGCAACGCTTCCTGGAGACGATCAAGCAAAACGCTGACCGCCTGAGCCACCTGGTGAACGACCTGCTCGAAGTCTCGCGCATTGACCAGGACCGGGTGCCCATGCGCTTTGCTGCGGTGCCTGTGCAAGACATCATGGGCAGCCTGCAAGAGCACATTCGCGGGCGCATTGAGGACGAAAACAAGTTGCTGGAGTTGCACGTGGAAGTGGAACCAGACCTGCCCGACCTGCGTGCGGACTTTGATCGCATCATCCAGATTATGCATAACCTGGGCGATAACGCCTTCAACTACACCTATGATGGAGGGCGTCTCACCCTGCGCGCACGGCTGGATGGCGATAAGCATGGCGTGGTCATGCAGGTACAGGATACCGGGATTGGCATTCCGCCCGAGGTGGGCGACCGCATCTTCGAGCGCTTCTTCCGGGGAGACGAACTGGACGACCTGGTTCTGGACACCCCTGGGACGGGCCTGGGCCTCTCGATTGTAAAATCCCTGGTGGAAATGCATAATGGGAGCATCTGGTTTGAGAGCGAACTTGGCGTTGGTAGCACCTTTTCGGTTTGCATCCCCATCTACCAGCCGGAAGAGGAACAGGTATAAGACATGGCAAAAATCCTGATTGCCGAAGACGAACACGACATTCGCGAGCTCATCGAATTTACCTTGAATTTTGCCGGGCACGAGGTGGTGAAGGCCAAAAATGGCGCCGAGGCGGTGGAATTGGCCCCCAAAGTGATGCCAGATTTGATCATGATGGATGTGCGGATGCCCAAAATGACAGGCTACGAAGCCTGCCGCGCCATGAAGGAGATAGACGCTCTTAAGAATATCCCGGTGGTGTTCCTGTCTGCCAAAGGGCAGGACTCGGAAGTGGACGCAGGCTTTGACGCCGGAGCCTACGAATACATCCTCAAACCCTTTGCGCCAGACTACCTGACCAAGCGCATCAAAGAAATTCTGGAGCAATTCGGGATCGCTGGATGAGCGCCATCACCATCGAGGACGATCTCGTCCACTACGAGGTGTTGGGGCGGGGCAAGCCCATCGTCCTGCTGCATGGCTGGCTGGGGTCATGGCGCTATTGGGTGCCCACCATGCAACAACTTACGGTCAAGTATCGCTGCTATGCCCTGGACCTGTGGGGGTTTGGCGACTCTGGCAAAGACCCCGCCCGCTATACCCTGGAGCGCCAGGTCAGGCTGATCGACCAATTTCTGGATGAGATGGAAATCCCCAAGGTGGTGCTGGTGGGGCACGCGCTGGGGCAGTCATTGCTGCCCACTACGCCGCCGCCCCGGCCACGGCAGAGCGTGTGCATCGGTTGATGCTGGTGGCACCTCCGCTGGCCGAAGTCGGGCGCGGCCTGACCTCCGTGCTGCACGACCGCAACGCCGACACCAGCGGGCGCGAGGCCAGTTCGGTTTCGGGGGTCTTCCGCCTGGCGGGGTTGCGCGCCAGCACGGATACCGCCCCAGGCACGCCTGCAAACCCACTGCGCGACCTCTTTTTGCAGAACCAGCCCGAGGACCTGCTACGCCGGGCGATTGACCCCAACAGCCCAGACTTCGAAAAACTGCGCGCTGAAATCCGCAAAGCGGACACCAAAGCCATCATCAAGAGCGTAGAAGCGCTCTATGAGGTGAACACGCTGCGCGACATCATGATGACCGAGGCCGATGTGTGTGCG
>JAAUUD010000084.1 GCA_012031655.1 Anaerolineae bacterium
CCCCATCCCCAGCATTGCCATCACCGCCGGACGGATCGAAGCGTCAAAGTGGCCCGTGGCGCCCCAGGTCACCACGCCGGAAATCCGTTCTGGGGCCAGCAAGGGCAGCCACAACCCAATCTCGCCGCCATCGCTATAGCCCAGCACGCTCACGCGCGGGTAGGCCAGGTGCTCCAGCAGCGCCACCAGGTCAGTCGCATCCCGCTGGTAAAAATTCACGGGATAGGTTCGTGGTTTAGGTGTAGAACGACCATACCCCTGCAAATCGGGCAAAATCAGGCGATAGCGCCGGGCGAGCCAGGCTACCAGCGAACCGAATTCCGTTCCTCCCGTGCCCATAAAGCCATGGATAAGCAGCAGGGGCTGGCCTTGGCCCAGCACATCATAGTGCACCCGGGTCTCTGGGTCGCGCTGGAAATCCGGCATTGTGGGGGACCTCAGGGTGCCGGAGCAGGTGGGGCATCTCGCGAGACGCCGGGCACCTGAATGGCCACGCGGTAGGCGTTGTTGTCTTCCAGGGCGCGGTCCTGGTTGATCTGTTCGATCACCATTCCCAGATAAAGCTTGCGACGCTATCTTCTACCCAGCGGGGGCCGCCTGCCTCCAGTTCAGCCAGCGTAAAGCCCACCCCAGGACCAGGCCACTGCCAATAGGGCACACGTTCTTCCCGCACGATGCCTTCTGCAGAAATCCAGGCTCCCAGCGGGCGGAACAGTGCGCGCGTTTCTGCCGCCGCTTGGCAGGCTTCGAGGGTGCTCGTGAAGCCTGCCGCAGGCCAATCCGAAAAACGAGAGACAGTGCGCTCGCTGTCTGCAACGTTAAGGGTAACGCTCTGGATGGCTGGGTTGGGCGCATTAGGCAAGATAAAGTCCGACTGCCAGCTATAGAAGCCGGAGAAAATCACTGTTTCGATGAGCGCACGGATCTCATCTGAAGTCAGGCGGGCTTCGAGCACCTCGCGCCGCTCCTCCAGCGGGTTGATCCAGACCAACCGCCCATCGCCCCATAGCGTGCACAAGGGGATGTCAGAAGCCTGCTCTATCGCTGGAGACTCATTGCGGCGTTCATCGAAGCGCAAGACAATTGTTTCGGGGTCATCTGACCACTGGATTGGCGCGATGTTGGCGCTGCTGTTGGGTGTGTTGCCGCTGTCGCTATCGCCACATCCAGCCAGAAAAAGCCCCCAAACAATCAGGAGGAAAAGGCTTGCTTGTTTCATGCTCTATCCTTTTTGCTGTTCAAACGCCCAACCCTTCCCTATTGTATGGCGGAACAGGTCCCGTGCAACTGTGGAATCGCGGCGCCAGGGCGTTGAGGACGGATGCGCCAACTTTTGCTAGAATACGGGCGACAAAGCTTGGAGAACCTGCCATGAAGCGCTGGCTTTTTCCCATCGTGCTGTGGCTGGGCAGCACGCTGGCCTGTTCGCTCTCTCCGGCCACCGAGAGCACCCTACCCAATGATCCGCGCCCAGTCTTGCGCGCTGACCAACCTGCGGTGGTGTTGCTGGCGCCGCAGGCAGGCAGCCGCTTTGTAGAAGGCGCGCCCGTGATTTTGCTGGCAGAAGCGCGCGACCTGGAAAGCGGCGTGGTGCGGATTGAGGTCTACGACCATTTTGACCAGCTTATCGACACTGTTGAAGCTGAAGAAGCGGATGGCGTCCCTCGGTTGAGTGGGCAAGCCACCTGGCAGGCGGTGCAGGCTCAGCAGCATTTTCTCAAGGTGCGGGCCTTTCGGGCGGATGGTACAGCCAGCAACACCGCAGAAGTCATGGTCCTGGTTGAAGCTGCCCCGGCTGGGTTTGAGATGCCAGTGCTGGTGGCAACGGAGCCTGAGCCCAGCCCCAGCCCTGCCAACGACACCGCCACAGCCCCAGAGGCAACCGCAGCCGCACCAGATGAAGGCGCTACCCCAGACAGCAGCCCAGAACCCACCACCACGCCAGGGCTTGCAGCAACGGTGGTGGATGCCAACGTGCTCAATATCCGCCTGGGGCCGTCTGTGAACGCGAACATTGTGCAAACGGCGGCCCGAGGAGCACAGCTAACCCTTGTCGGGCGGACCGCTGATAGCCAGTGGTACGCAACGCCACTTCAGGCAGGCGGGTTTGGTTGGGTCTTTGGGCAATATCTGGCCTTCGAAGGCGACCCCAGCACCTTGCCCGTCGCCAGCGATCAACAATAAGAGACACGAGGCTCCCATGCAGACTGTAACTTTGAACGACGAAGTACGTGTGGCATTGGCGGCAGGCCGCCCTGTGGTTGCGCTGGAATCAACCGTGATCTCGCATGGGTTGCCGTTCCCGCAAAATCTGACCTTGGCCCAGGACCTGGAACAGACCATTCGTAGCGCAGGCGCTACCCCCGCGACCATTGCGGTCATCGGTGGCGAACTGCGCGCTGGGTTGGATGCAGATGCTTTGCAGCTGCTGGCGAATGGGCAAGAACCTGTGCTCAAGTTAAGCCGCCGCGACCTGCCCGGCGCGCTGGCGCGGGGTTCACACGGGGCAACCACGGTTGCGGCCACCATGCTCATCGCCCATTGGGCCGGTATCGAGGTGTTCAGCACGGGCGGTATTGGCGGCGTGCACCGTGGCACGGCTGGCGATATAAGCGCAGACTTACTGGAACTCAGCCAGACGCCAGTCCTGGTGGTGTGTGCAGGGGCTAAAGCTATCCTGGATATCCCCCGCACCCTGGAATGGCTGGAAACCTTCGGTGTGCCAGTTGTGGGTTACGGGACAGCAGACTTTCCGGCCTTCTACAGTGCCAGCAGTGGTCAGCCAGTGTCGGAACGGCTCGACTCGCCAGAAGCGGTGGCGGCGCTCTGGAGGGCCGAGGAGACCCTCGGCTTAAAAGCTGGCCTACTTGTGACTGTCCCCATTCCGTCTGAGGCAGCTATTCCTACAGCAGACATTGAAGGGGTTATCCAGCAAGCGCTCCAGCAAGCAGAAGCGCAGGGCATCAGCGGCAAAGCCCTGACTCCTTTTCTATTGAACGAGGTCAGCGTGCTTTCGGCGGGGCGCTCGCTGGCCGCAAACCTGGCGCTCTTGCGCAATAATGCAGCGGTGGCGGCGTCTATTGCCAGGGCGCTGGCTAGTTCAACAGGGTGAACTGCGCCCGACTCAATAGCACGTTGGTCTCGCCCAGATAAATCTGGATTTCGTAGTCTCCGGCGGCAAACCCGCTGCTATTGCCAAAGAAAAAGAAGGTCTCGCCAGCAGGGGGCAGGTTTCCCCAGAGCTGGGTTTGCGCTTGCACCAATTGACCATCGCGCAGCAAGCGCTGTTCCCAGAGCGTCCCGGCGCGCATTTCACGGTAGTCCAGAAAGAAATAGAAGCGTTGCTGCGGGCCGGTGAAGGTTGTGCCAGGGCGCACAGGCTGCCAATCCACGGATATTTGCGTGTCAATAGCGCGGATGATCACGGGGGAATCGGGCAGCAGCGTTGGGAGCGCCGGGGCAACTGTTGCATTTGGCACTTCGGTGATAAGATTTACTTCTGAGGTCCCGTTAGGTTGAGGGGAAGATGTGGAAGTTGGCGTGGGTTCTGGCGTTAGCGAGGGGTTGGCGTCGGGGATGATGTCGGCTGGCTGGCTTCATCCTCACTTTCGGAGGCCTGCGGGGGTAAGGCCAACCAGGCAATGCAAAAAACCCAGCCAGAAACAGCAGGACCGTGCTACTGGCTGCATAGCGAAGGCCGCGTTCGCCAGCCCGCCGGCGTTGCCGCCAGAAGGTTTCGCGGCGGCTACGCCGGAAGGCGACCACAGCCAGGATGAATAGCACGGTGCCCATCAAGAGCGCCAAAGCAATACCCGCTTGGAGCAGGATAGATGTGTCGGTGTTTGTCATGATCCAACCCTACCTCGGCGAGCATTATAGCATAACCTTTTCCGCCGCTTGCCTGACGCTTGTTCCACCTTTCAGCCGGAGAAAGAGGCCAGGCAGATGAACAAGGAAGCCCAGGCAAGCCTGCTGGTAGCCTGCACCGGGTTGGCTTTGCTATTCTGGCGACCAGAGCCAGGGCTGGCCCTGCTGGGCCTGGCCGCAGGGCTGACCCTCCGGGGCTGGATGGAGCGTCGCTTCTGGAAAACCCCCATAGCCCCCGCCCCCCCACCAATGGCTGTTGAGCAACAGGCGCTTGCCGCGCCAAATAGCAGCGGCGGCACCCCCACGGCCACCGCCTACAACCCACTACCTTACCTGGAAGCCTTGCTAGAGGCTACGGAAACTTTGGGACAAACGCTGATGCCCAGGGCCATCCTGGAGGCAGCCTGCGCAAGCGCTCCAGCCGTGGCCGGGGCACAAGCCGCAGCGATTTTTACCCCTGGCCCAGAAGAGACGTGGACGGCTTTCGCGCTGCATCCTGCCCAAATGCTGGAAGTTGAGGCGCCCCTGAAGCCGCTCTCCACACGGCAGGCCGCGCCAGAGCCAGGTTTGCTGGTGGTGACGGATGCACAAACCGACCTGCGCGCCCTTCCTGTGCGCCCTGCGCTGGCCGAACGGAACCTGCAAGCGCTGGTCGAAGTGCCTTTAGTTGCCAGCGATCGGCAAACGGTGCTGGCTGTTCTGGTGGTGTACTTTAGCCACTCCATGCCCTGGCCTGCACCACACCTGCAACTGATCCAGCGATTTGCGCAACAGGTCTGCCGGGCATACCAGAATGCAGAGTTGGTCATCAACATGGAGTATGCGCTAAACCAGCGCGTCATTCAGCTTTCGTTGTTGGCGGAAACAGGGCGCGAGATGACCAGTATTCAGGATTTGCGCGTGCTGTGCGATCTGGTGCTGGATCGCGCGATCCAGGGCACCAGCACCCAGGCTGGGCTCCTGTTCCTGGCACGTTCGTTGGAGCAACTTGGCTGCCCTAGTCTGGTGGCGGTTCAAGGCTATCAGGCCAGCACACCCATCTCCCCCTCTGATCCAGATGAACTCCCTGCGCTTTTTGGGGACCTGTGCCGTGAGCTTTATGGATTTGGTAAGCCCATCGTGATCAATGCCAGCCGGTTTGCCCAGCACGAGGCCTTCCCGCGCCTACGCGAAAAAGCCCAGGCGCAGCTTGCTGTGCCGATGTTCTACAACAACCAGGTTGTGGGGGCGCTTTTGCTGGAGCACGATGCGACTGCTGAATTCAGCCAGAAGGATATTGTGTTTGTGACGCAATTGCTGGTGCAGGCCAGCATCGCGATGAACAACATTGACCTGGTGAGCAATCTGGCCGACCAGCGCGACCGCTTGCAGGTCATCCTCGACACATTAAACGAAGGGATCATCCTGCTTCACGGGGCCACGCAGCGCATTATCCTGGCCAACCCCAGGCTCAACCACCTGCTTGACCTGCATTTGGCGCAGATCATTGGCCCAGCGCTAGAAGAGCTGCTGGAACACCCTCAGCTTCAGTTTGCTGCGCGTCTGGGCTTCAGCACCGAGGCATTCCGCGCCTTTGCCCAACACCTTCAGCAAGGAGAGTGGGCTGCGCTCCCCCAGCGCCACGAATATCACCTGGACCAACCCACGCGCCGCTTCTTGCAGCGCCGTGCAGCACCCGTGCACGATCATCAGCAGCGGATTGTGGGGGCACTGCTGGTTTTTAGTGACGTGACAGAAGAACAGGAGCTTAAGCGCACCCAGGAGGAACTCACCAGCATGATCGTGCACGATCTGCGGAGCCCGCTCACAGCAGTTACGGCCAGCCTGCGCTTTTTGCAGGACATTGCCGACCCCACAGACTCTTTTGGCAAGACTGTTATCCAGGCGGCGGAGGTCTCGGGACGAGCTGCGCGCAAGCTCCTGAACCTGGTAAGTTCTCTACTGGATATTTATAAGCTCGAAGCCGGGATCATTAGCCTGGAAAGTGAACCAACCGCGCTCCATGCCCTGGTCGAGGCCACCTGTGCAGAGCTTGCCCCGCTGGCCACCGAAATGGACGTTACCCTTCAGAACGAGGTCACTGTCTCATTGCCGCTCCTGGAGATTGACGCGGACAAGATCGAACGCGTGCTGTATAACCTGATTGACAACGCGGTTAAGTTTACCCCCGCCGAGGAACGCATTCGCATCACGGCAACGCCCATGCCAAACAATCTGGTGCAGGTTGGGATTATTGATCAGGGGCCGGGCATTCCAAACAGCTACAAAGAAGTCCTGTTTGACCGCTTTGTGCAGGTAGGAAAGCAACAGGCCCGGCGGCGCGGGACCGGTCTGGGCCTGACCTTCTGCAAATTGGCCGTGGAAGCGCACGGCGGGCACATCTGGATCGAAGACAACCCGGCAGGCGGGTCTGTCTTCTACTTCACCCTCCCCATTGCCAATTTGCCCCCGGCTGCCGCCGCGCCTGGCTAACTAGCGCTCCTGTTGTGTGGCCACCCGGGCTTCATCTGGCCCAGGGATGCCCAGTTGCGCGCGGATGAGCATCACCGGGACGTTGGCCGCATGCAACACGCGTTCTGCCACACTGCCAAACACCCAGCGCCCTAAACCACTGCGGCCATGGGTGGCCATAACCACCAGATCAACACCATGAAAATTGGCATAGTCCAGGATGGCGTCTACCACCACCCCCTCAACCACTTTAGTCTGAACCCGGTTTACGCCCAGGTGCCGCGCGCGTTGTTCAATCTCGTGCAAATACTGATGCGCTTCGTGGAGCGCATCCCGCCGATAGCTCTCGGTAAGGTCATATTCTATGGTGGTCGGCATCAGCATGTTAAAGGGCACCACAACGCGCACCAGGTGCAAGTTTGCGGCAAACGTCTGCGCCAGGGCTGCCGCATGAGAAAAAGCTTGTTCGGCCAGGGCCGATCCATCGAGCGTCAACAGAATGTTCTTATACATCGCGCACACCTCTTAAAAATAATGAGCTTTAACCTGAATTGGCGCCTGCGCTTGGGCTGAGCAACTGGATTAGCCCGCGCATGAGGTCCGTCATCGAGATCACACCCACAATGTGTGCCGCCCCATCGACCACCACCAGGCCACTGATTTCTTTATCCAGCATCAATTGGGCTGCCTCGCGCAGGGAAGCTTCTGGGTGGGTGGTATATACGGGCGAAGACATCACCGAAGCAACCTGCGCTGTTTCCAGCAGCGTTTCATCCTGGGCACGTTCGCGCATAATTAATGGCGAGTTGACCGCCAGCCGCAGATCACGGTCGGTCACAATCCCAACCAGGTCACCATCTTCGTCAAGGACGGGCAGGTGGCGCCCTCCCTGGGCCATCCGCTCGAAGGCCGTCCGCAGATTATCCTCCGGCAGTACCGTTAGCGGATGGGGGGTCATAAAATCTGCAACAAACATATTTTCACTCCTCCCCTTCCTTCCATTATGCCTGAGATTCGCGCAAAAATGGGTATCAATCCTCCCGGCTTCGCCTGCAACCTGATACAATCGCTGCCATGCATATCCTGATTGCCAGCGGTATTTTCCACCCCGAACCCGGTGGCCCATCGACTTATCTGCTGCACCTGCTGCCAGAGCTTCAGGCGCGCGGCCATCAGGTGGAGGTGGTCGCCTTTAGTGACAATGCCCCCGCCAAAGACTATGGGTACCCCGTAACCCGCATCCGACGCACTCGCTTTCTGCAACGTCAGTGGCGCTACTATCAGGCCATTCAAGAACGCATCCACAATGCAGACCTGCTGTTCGTGAACAGCCTGGGTTTGCCGCTGCCACGGATTGGCCCGCCACGGCTGCTTAAGATCGTGGGGGACCTGGCCTGGGAACGCGCCGTCAACCGTGGCTGGTTGCCTCCCACCACCGATATCGACACATTTCAGCGCCAACGCTATGGCCCCCATGTGCAATGGCTCCAGCAGGCCCGCGCCCGCGAGGCCCAACGCGCCAATCGCATTATTGTGCCCAGCCAATACCTCAGCAGCATGGTCCAGGGGTGGGGAGTGGCACCAGAAAAGATCGAGGTTATTTACAATGCTTACAGTGCTCCGCCGTCTGGCCCCAGCGTGCCAGATCGCCTTGCCTTGGGGGTACCAGAAGACGCTTTGCTGCTCCTGGCGGTGGCGCGCCTGGTGCCCTGGAAGGGCATCGACGCGGTGATGCAGGCCCTGCTCGCAGTGAAAAATGGGTATTTGTGGATTGCTGGTGATGGCCCGGACCTCGCCCATCTGCGCGCCCTGGCTATACAGTTCAACCTGGGGGAGCGCGTGCGCTTTTAGGGCAGTTGGCGCACAACGCGCTACCCTCCTACTACCAGATTGCGGATTACTGCATTCTATACTCGGGCTACGAGGGGCTTTCGCATGTATTGCTGGAGTCGCTGAGCCTGGGTACGCCTGTGATCGCCAGCGATAAGGGCGGCAATCCTGAAGTTGTGCGACATGGCGAAAACGGCCTCCTGGTGCCTTATCGTGAAGTGGATGCGCTGATCCGTACTTTGCAAGAAGCCCAACAACCTGCCCTGCGAACCTGGCTCCGCCAGCAAGCACGCCTGGATGCCACCCCTTTTGCCTGGGAAACCCTGGCCCAGCGCACGCTGGCTTTGCTGGAAAGCGTAGCGGATCAACGTTAATGCGGCTTATCTACGTGGCCAACATGCGCCTGCCCACCGAAAAGCACATGGTAACCAGATCATGCAAATGTGCGCTGCCCTGGCGCAGCAAGGCGCAGCGGTAACGCTGGTGGTTCCGCGCCGGGCCAACACACTCCCCCTCCAGCGTATCCGAGACCCCTGGCAATACTATGGCGTGCCGCACAACTTTCGCATCCAACGCCTGCCCTGCCTGGATTTTCTGTGGCTGGCCAGCCAGTCCAAGCTTGCTTTTCTGGTGCAAACATTCACTTTTTCCCTTGCGCTGATGCTATGGCTGGCCCTGCGCGGCTATGAGCGCCTGTTCTGCCGCGATCTGCTGATTAGCGCGCTGTTAAGCAGCGTGTTTCCCGCCAGCAAGTTGATCTACGAAGTCCACAGCAAAGGGCGCTCTGCGCGCAGCCAGCGTCTGCAAGGCTACGTTCTGCGCCGAGCCGGGCTCACCGTTTCACTCACCGAAGCAATGGCCAGGCAACTCCGCGAACAGGGGGCGCAGCGGGTCATTGTCGCCCATGATGGGGTGGAGCCAGCCCGCTTTAAACCCAATATTACCCAAAAGATAACCCAGGATGACCCTCTGGTGCTTGAAACTTTGGAAAAAACCAGGGATAAATTTGTGATTTGCTATGCAGGTCGCCTGCAAACCATGGGCATGGATAAGGGGCTGGCTGAAGTTGTTCAAGCTGTTGCACAGGCCCAGGTACCGGAGCTGACGTTCTTGTTGGTGGGTGGACCGGAAGCGGAGGTCGATAAGCTCCGTGCCCAATGGCAGGCAGCAGGTCTGCCGCCAGAACATTTTGTGGCGGTGGGCAGTGTGCCGCCGACGACTGTGCCCGCCTACCTGGCGCTGGCGGACCTTTGCATTATTGCATCGCCACGCAACGAGTTTTTCGCCAATGAAACGTCACCAATGAAGCTTTTCGAGTACATGATGGCGGGAAAGGCGATCCTGGCCAGTGACCTACCGAGCACCCGCGAGGTGGTCTCGCATGGCGAAAATGCCTACCTGGTGCCACCAGCAGATGCGAGCGCGCTGGCCCAGGCGCTACGCACTCTGCATGGTGATGCAGCCCTCCGGGCACGCCTGGGGCAAGCCGCCGCGCAACGTGCCCTGGAGTTTACCTGGCAGGCTCGCGCTGCGCAGATTTTACAGGCGGCGCGCCAGACCTAAACGCGCTGGCGCTCGTTGGTATTGGCGGCCAGGCGTTGCGCCTCCGTGTAGGCCGCGATTTCATTAATGAATTCATCCAGATCACCATCCAGCACCCGGTCCAGGTTGTACTTGGTCAGGTTAATGCGATGGTCGCTGATGCGGTTTTCCTTGAAGTTGTAGGTGCGAATTTTTTCGCTACGGTCCCCAGAGCCGATTTGCAAGCGGCGCGCCTCGCCTTGTTCCGCCATTTGCTTTTCAAGCTCCATTTCATAGAGCCGCGCTGCCAGGATTTGCTTGGCTTTGTCAAAATTCTGGTGCTGGCTGCGTTGATCCTGGCATTCCACCACGATGCCGGTGGGCAGGTGCGTCAAGCGGATAGCGGACTCGGTTTTGTTAACGTGCTGGCCCCCGGCCCCTGACGAGCGAAAAGTGTCTCGACGGACTTCGTTCATATCCAGTTGAAAGTCTACCTCGTCCACTTCGGCCAGCACAGCGACAGTCGCAGTCGAGGTATGGATGCGCCCCTGGCTCTCGGTGGCGGGCACACGCTGGACCCGATGCACACCGCTTTCGTACTTCAAGCGACTGAAGACATCGGCGCCGCGCACCTCAAAGACGATGCTCTTGTAGCCGCCTACCCCGGTTTCGTTGGTATCCAGCACGTCGAACTGCCACCGGTGCTCTTCTGCATAGCGGGAATACATGCGGAACAGATCAGCAGCAAACAAACCGGCTTCATCCCCGCCTGCCCCAGCGCGAATTTCCATAATAACGTTCTTGCCATCACGCGGGTCTTTGGGCAGCAGCATCACCTTCAGGCGGTGCTCCAGCGGCGACAAGGCTTCTTCCAGGTGGTCAATTTCGAGCTGGGCCATTTCGGCGAGTTCGGGGTCATCGCGCAGGCTCCGCGCCTCGGCAAGTTCCTGCGTCATCTTGCGATATTGGCGCCAGGTCATCACCAGGGTTTCCAGTGAGGACTTCTCACGCGAGAGTTGCGAAACCCGCTCATAATCCAGGGCAACTTCGGGTTGCTCGAGCAGGCCTTCGATTTCCTCATAGCGCGCTTCGACTTCAACGAGCTTATCTTTAAGCATAGATCCCGTCTACCTCTTCTTTCTTGCGTGCATCATAGCAAAACGGGTTGCGTTTACCAAGTGGCGAGATGCTGCTACAATCGCGGGCATGAGCAAAACCCACTCCTCACAAGCCGCATTGCGCGGCGAACCGTCGTACGTCTGGCGTAGTGGCCAGGAACGCCGCCTGAAAATGGTTGCGGAGCAAGTTCCCCTCACCGGGAGCCGGATTCTGGAAGCTGGCGCCGGCTTAGGAACCTATGCCATGCAATTCAAAACCCGCTATGGCGCCGATGTTCACCTGTTTGATATTGAAGCCGACCGTATTCGGCAGGCGCGGCGACAGCTCCCCCTGGCCAGCGTTGCCGTTGGCGAGGCCATCCCCTATGCCGCGAACCGTTTTGACCTGGTATTTTCTAATGAAGTGATTGAGCATGTTCAGGGTGACCGCGCCTTTGCCCGCGAGATGGTGCGCGTTACACGGCCCGGCGGATACATCGCGCTGTTCTGCCCCAACCGGGGCTATCCTTTCGAAACACATGGGCACTATTGGCGCGGCTCCTACCATTTTGGCAACACGCCCTTGATCAACTACCTGCCGGACCGCTGGCGCAATCAGCTTGCGCCGCATGTCCGCGCCTATTCCTCAGGGGCCATCCGTGGCCTTGTTCGCCGAACTTCCGGTGGCAGTTCAGCATCACCGCATCGTTTTTGGCGGCT
>JAAUUD010000085.1 GCA_012031655.1 Anaerolineae bacterium
GATGGCCCCGGTGGCGCTGGGCACGGATGACCGGCGGGAGCGTGCGGGCGCCAGGTGCGTTTTGTGGGGGTGGTGGCGCTCAAGCCGTCCTATGGGCGCATCTCCCGCTATGGGTTGGTGGCCTTTGGTTCCTCGCTGGATACCATCGGGATGTTCGGGCGGCGCGTAGAAGAAACCGCCGACTTGCTCCAGGTGATGGCCGGATTTGACCCGCAAGACGGCACCAGCTACGACATCCCGGTGCCGGACTATCGCGCGGCGCTGCAGCGCGGCGTGGCGGGCTTGCGGGTGGGCATGCCCCGGGAGTTCTTTATTGATGGGCTACAGCCAGAAACCGAAGCCGCCGTGCGCGCCGCGATTGACCATCTGGCGGGGTTGGGCGCGGAAATCGTGGAGATCAGCCTGCCGCACACCGACTATGCGCTACCGGTGTACTACATCATCGCCACGGCAGAGGCCTCGGCCAATCTGGCGCGTTTCGATGGCGTGCGCTATGGGCTTCGCAAGTCCACTGGCGATCTGTGGGACACCTACAAGCAAACACGCGGAGCCGGGTTCGGGCCAGAGGTCAAGCGGCGCATCATGCTGGGGACCTATGCTCTTTCCGCAGGCTACTACGACGCCTACTATCTGAAGGCGCAGAAGGTGCGTACGCTCATCAAGCAGGATTTTGAAGAGGCTTTCCGCCAGGTGGATGTCATCGCGGCGCCGACCATGCCTTCTACGGCCTTTTTGATTGGGGAGAAAACCACGGACCCGCTTCAGATGTACCTCAGCGACATCTTTACGCTGTCTTCCAGCCTGGCGGGGATCTGTGGGGTCGCGCTCCCGTGCGGGTTTGACCAGCAAAATCTGCCTATCGGGTTGCAAATCCTGGGCCCATACATGCAAGAAGAACGGGTTTTGCAGGTCGCGGCAGCCTACGAGACCACCACCGCCTGGCATCAGCAGGTGCCGCAGCTTGGTTAACCAGTAACAATAATCATTCTCTGAGGGGAAACAGCATGAAGATCATCATCCCATTGGCGGGCTATGGCACCCGCCTCAGGCCGCATACCTACACCCGCCCCAAGCCGCTGATTGACGTGGCTGGCAAACCCGCGCTTGGGCATCTGCTGGATAAACTGAGCCTCTTGCCGGGGGTTACGGAATACATCTTTATTGTGGGCTATCTGGGCGAGCAGATTGAGGAATATGTGCAGAAGCACTACCAGATCCCCGCGCGCTACCTGGAGCAAAAAGAGCTGCTGGGTCAATCGCACGCCATTGCGCTGGCCCGCAATTTTGTGGGTGACGAGCCGGTTTTTGTGGTCTTTGTGGACACCATTTTTGAGGCTGATCTTTCGATCCTGACCCGCACAGAGGCCGATGGCCTGATCTTTGTGCACGAGGTTGATGACCCGCGCCGCTTTGGGGTGGTGATGCTTAACGCGCAGGGGCACATCATCCGCATGGTGGAAAAAGCCGAAGAACCGCCCTCTAACCTGGCGATTGTAGGGATGTACTATGTGCGCGATGGCCGCCGCCTGATGGAAGCTTTTGATTGGCAGCTCAGCGCGGAAGAAAACAAAACCAAGGGCGAATATTACATCGCGGATGCGCTGCAATATCTGGTGAATCAGGGGGCCGTGTTCAAGACAGCGCCGGTCTCGCAGTGGTTGGATGTGGGCGTGCCTGCCACCGTGCTTTCGACCAACCGCTATCTGCTGAACCAGGGCGGTATGGACAACAGTGCCAGCCTCATCCAGCACTACAAAACAGCCATCATCATCCCGCCGGTGCACATCCACCCCAGCGCAGTGATTGAACGTTCGGTCATTGGCCCGGATGTGAGCGTGGCTGCCGGGTGCGTGGTGAAGGATAGCATTGTGCGCAACTCCATCATTGGAGAAGGCTCGCAAATTCAAGATGCCATGCTGCAAGAAAGCCTGATCGGCAAAAACGCCTTTGTTGCCGGGCGCTACCGGGCCTACAACGTGGGCGATTCTAGCATGGTTGGTTTTGCCGAGATTCAGTCAAATACTTGACACCGGGGTTCATCTTCTGATAGCGTGACCTCAAGAGTGGACGACACGTGAGATGCGCCATGTCCGTAAAGTCGATTGTTCCTCCCCTGCCTGGTAAGCCAGTGGCCCAGCAAGCCGCTCTGGATTTTGCTACGGCACGCACCGTTGCCGAGCGCTTTAAGGTGCTCTCGGACCCTACACGGGTGCGGTTGCTGGCGGCCCTGGCAGAGCGTGAACTCTGTGTGACTGAACTCACCCAGATTCTGGATATGGAACAATCGGCGGTTTCTCATCAACTGCGCGCTTTGCGTAGTTCTGAACTGGTGCGAAACCGCCGGGTTGGGCGTCAGGTTTATTACTCACTCAACGACCACCACATCCGCGACTTGCTCAGTAGTGGGCTGTCCTACACGCAGGATGTGTAACCCCTCAGGAACGCTCAAACAAATGAGAGCCACCTGGGTCCAGCACAATGGCTTTGGCGCTGGTTTCGGTGTGGACCCGTTCCGCCCATAGGGCAATATCTTGCTGGATGGGCGGGAACGTGTTGTAGTGAATCGGCAATACATAGCTGGGGCGGAGCAGCTCAATCGCCCGTAGCGAGTCGTCCGGCCCCATCGTAAAGTGATCACCCACGGGCAGCAACGCAACATCGACCCCTTTTTGACCAATCAGCGCCATGTCAGAGAACAGCGCTGTGTCCCCTGCATGGTAGAGCGTGAGGCCGGGCGTAAACAGCAAGAGGCCATTCGGGCTGCCGCCGGGGCTGCCATCTGGCAGGGTCGAGCTATGAAAGGCGATGGTAAGCTCTACCCGGCCAAATCCATAGTCCTTGCCGCCGCCGGTGTTCAGGCCATCGGTTTGCTGCACACCCTGACGCGCCACCCAGGTGGCCACTTCGACATTCCCAACAACCAGCGCCCCGGTTCGCTGAGCAATGTTCACCGTATCGCCAACATGGTCGCCGTGGCCATGCGTGAGCAGGATCACATCTACGGCGTCAAAATCGTTGGCTGATAGGGTGCTAGCGGATTGCCCCTTAAGAAGGGATCGATTAACACCACATTATCTTGAACTTCGAGCACAAAGCCCGAATGCGCTAGCCAGGTGAGTTTTACCGCCATGATCTACCCTTTTTTATTCTGTTTTCCTTGAGTCTCCCCCTAGTCTAGCATGAGAGGCTAGCACTCGCTGATAGAGCGCCAGGGTTTCGTGGGCGGTGCGTTCCCAGGAAAACCGGGCGGCCTGCGGCGGACCCGCAGCGCGCATCGCGGCGTGTTCCTCCGCGTTACGCAGCACCGCCAGCAGCGCATCCGCCATCTGTTCCGTATCCAATGGATTGAAGTAGCGGGCGGCCTCCCCGCCCAGTTCTGGCAGACTGGCAGCCTGGCTGCTGACCACCGGCACGCCGCAGGCCATCGCTTCCAGAATGGGCAGGCCAAAGCCCTCATAGAGCGAAGGCATAGCCAGCACGCTCGCCGCGCCATATACCGCTGGCAGGTCGGCATCCGGCACAAAGCCCGGGAAGTGCACCCAGCCTGGCGCCCCCAACGCCTCGATCTGGGCAAAAAAAGGCTCATAGAGCCAGCCCTTGCTGCCCACCACCACCAGATGCAGGTTTGGCAAAGCGCGGCGCACCTCGACCAAAGCCTCGAGCAAACGAGCGTAGTTCTTGCGCGGTTCGATGGTCCCCACCAACAGCACAAAGCGCTCTGGCAGGCTATAGCGGGCACGCGCTGCCTCGACCTGGGCCGGGGTGGGCGGCCTAAATTGCGGCGCAGCGGCTTCATAGATGACGGTGATCTTCTCCGGCGGTGTGCCATAGTGGGAGATGAGATCGCGCCGGGTGGCCTCCGAAATCGTGATGATGGCATCAGCGCGCTTCACGAAAAGCGGCATGGCGCCATTCAGGAACCAGTAGTTGAGCCGCTTGTGGTGTTCTGGAAAGAGCTTGAAGATCAGGTCGTGCACGGTCATCACGCTGGGGAGGCCGTCCAGGGGCAGGAGCAGGTGTTCGGTGGCGTGGAAGAGGTCGGTTTCTGGCAGCAGGCGGTTGAAGGGGAGGTGCATCATCTGCCCGGCCCACACTGCCATGCGCCAGGGCTTGTAGCCAACGCGCAGTGTGCTGCGCCGCAGGTGGCTAAACTCCGCTGGTAGCTGGCTGCGCCCCGGGATGACATTGTAAAAAAGTTGTGGAGAGAGGTGTGGCAATAGGGCGTGCGTTAGCGAACGGGCGTAGCGCCCTAACCCGGCGGGCACATTGACCCCGGCAGAAAAATCAAGCGTCACGCGCATGGTTCTGCTCCTTCCACTGGGTTGAATGTTGGCCGTAGCGCAGCGCTAGTGCCACAAAAACAGGCAAGCGCAACATCCGCCGCCAGCGCGAGGGCTGCAACCACAGCCGATAGAGCCATTCCAGCCCGCTACGGCGCATCCAGCGCGGCGCACGCGGCACCACCCCGGCCAAAAATCCAGTGTGCCGCCGATACCCATCGCCACGCGGGCGTGCAAAGCCGCGCGATGGGTGTTAATCCACAGGTCTTGCTGCGGTGCGCCATAGGCCACCAGCAACAGGTCCGGCGCAGCGGCGTTCACACGAGCCAGGATGCCTTCGGCTTCTGCTGGAGCAGGGCTGCCGCTGTAGGTGCCAACGATTTTTAGCCCTGGGAGCCTGTTTTGCATGGCGGCGGCGGCTTGTTCCGCCACGGCAGGCGCCGCTCCCAGCAAAAAGACCCGCCAACCGCGTGCTGCGGCACGTTCCAGCAGCAAGGGCACCCCATCCGACCCCGTGACGCGCTCCGGCACCCGCACACCACGCCAGCGCAAAGCCCAGACAGCGCCCCAGCCATCCAGAACGCAGAGGTCCGCGCCTTGCAGCACGCGCAAAAAAGTCGGGTCGCGCTGGGCGATGACCAGGAATTCCGGGTTGACGGTGCAAATCTGGTGCAGCCGTTCCCCCTGGTTAATCCATGTTTCGACTCGTTCCAGCAGGGCCGTAAAGGTGATGGGGTCCGTGGGCACCCCCAGCAAACGCGGGCGTTCGGTCATGGTTCGGCGGCCTGTTCCAGCGCATCCAGCACTTCCCAGGCAGCGGCCTCCCAGGTAAAGCGCGCCACCTGGCCGGGCGCGTGTTTGAGCAACTCCTGGCGCACCAGGTTGTCTTCCACCAGTTGGAAAATCCCGTAGGCGATGGCATCCACCCGCAAGGGGTTGACCTGGATGGCGGCCTCGCCACCCAGCTCTGGCAACGATGAAGTATTCGAGCACAGAACCGGGATGCCACAGCGCAAAGCCTCCAGCACCGGAAAGCCAAAGCCCTCGTACAGCGAGGGCATCACCAGGCCCAGCGCGCCGGAATAGAGCGCGGCCAGGTCTGCATCATCGATATAGCCCAGCAGGTGTACATTTTCGACCCCTTCGACCCAGGCAGGGTCAAAAAGCCAGCCCGGTTTGCCGCCCAGGGCCAGCGCCACATCCTGATGGGTGGACTGGGCGCGCCATTCTGCAAAAGCCTGCACCAGGCGCGCAATATTTTTGCGGGGTTGCAGGGTGCCCAGGAAGAGCAAATAGCGCGTCGGCAGGCCATATCTCTGCCGCATGGCAGCCAGAATAGCCGGGTCCGTGACCGGGTTCAGGGCTTCGTCTACGCCAGGGTACACCACGCGGATTTTCTCTGGCGCAACGCCATAGTGCGTCACCAGATCGTTTTGGGTGGCCCAGGAATCCGCCAGGACGAGGCGCGCGCGCCAGGCGCTGTAGCGGGTGGTCAGGTCCAGGTAGCGCCGTTCGTTGGGTGGGTGAGCCTCTGGAAAGTGCAGGTAGCCCAGGTCGTGCACGGTGACCACCGCCCGCCCAGGGAAGGCAAAGGGCAACGTATGCGCGGGGACCCAGGTCACTGCCGGGCGGTGTAGCCAGAGCTGCCCAGCAAAGCGCACGTGCGTCCAGGCGCGCCGTAAGCGAATGAGGTGCTGCGTGTAATTTCCAGTGAGTGGCAGCAGGTCTTCGGGCGGCATATCACGGAAATACAGGTCAAAGTCGTGCTCGTGGCCCAGGGGCAATAAGTTACGTAACAATTGTAGGGCGTAGGTTTCTGTTCCGGTGCGGCGCGAAACCGTAGTGCGACTGGCATCAATCGCGATGCGCACGCGGGCTACTCCGCCGACCCGCGCATCGCCAGTGGGATGAGCAGTACACCGCCAAGGGCAATCAACAGCGGAAAATAATCCTCAAGGCGTTCCAGAAAGTCTACCTGCAAAACATCCTGCGTGACCAACAGCGCGCTCCCACCACTGACCCCCAGGAAGAGCGCCAGCGTGAGCAGGCCTGCTTCGTGCTGCCGCTCCAGAATGAAGGTCACCACCAGGGACAGGGCAGCGCTCAGCAGCAGCAAGGGCCACCAGGCCGTCAGGTCCAGCGCGCCATCGGACACCACCGCCGCGCCAAACAGCCCGCCGATGCTCAGCAGGATCAAAGCCAGGTAGAGCAAACCACGCTCCCGGCGCCCGGTGGCAAAAAAGCGCAACAGCGTACTGAGCACCCAGACTGCGCCAAAGAGCACCCCCAACGTTTGCGCGTTGAGGTTTACCCCTTCGATTTCTGGCCGGGCCAGCAAAAAGGCGCCTAACCCGATGAGCCCCAGCGAGAAAGGTAACACAGCCAACCGACCGCGTGCAGCCTGGGCATAGGGCTTGTCCTCGGTCTGGTGAATGCCGTCATCCGGCACGCTGGGCAACTGCGGCGATTGATTGCCTTCGGGGTGCGTTTCAGCGTCCATCCTTGCTCCTGCTCGACTCACGTGTGAGCCGAATTGTAGAAAGTCACGTCAGGCGGCGCAAGCCTCACCTTGGGGGCCGGGCTTATTTTGCCCGCCAGGCGCTGCTATAATCCCGCTGATCTGATAACCGGGAAGGCGACAAATGCGCGTTTTAGGCGTAATTCCGGCGCGGGGTGGCTCCAAAGGCGTGCCGCGCAAAAATATCGCCGTGGTGGCGGGCAAGCCCTTGCTGGCTTATAGCATCCTGGCCGCGCAGCACAGCCGTGGCCTGGCTGAGGTCATCGTTTCTACGGATGATGCGGAAATTGCCGAAGTCGCGCGGGCCTGGGGCGCCGCAGTGCCTTTTCTGCGCCCGGCAGCGCTGGCCACGGATAGCGCCTCATCCGTGGAGGTGGCGCTGCATGCGCTGGCCTTTATGGAGAAAGCCCAGGCTCAGCCCTACGAGGCGCTGTTGCTGCTCCAACCAACGACCCCGCTCCGCCGCGCCGAGGATATTGACGCCGCGCTCCACTTACTGGCGTCCAGTGGCGCCGAGGCCGTCATCAGCGTGATGGAAGCAGGCGCGGCGCATCCGCTGTATATCTATACGCTCAACGAGGCGCGCTTGCAGCCTTTTTTGCCAGACACCGGGCGCGTTACCCGGCGGCAGGACTTCCCGCCGCTCTACCTGCGGAATGGGGCCATTTACGCCGTACGACGGTCGGTGCTGGTGGAGCAACGGACCTTCTTCCCGCAAGACATCTGCCCGTACCTGATGCCGCCGGAACGTTCAGTTAACATCGACCGCCCGCTGGACCTGGAACTTGCCGCCTTTTTTCTGGAGCGCAATTTATGAAGCTGCGCATCCTGAACATCGAACCCCAGGATTATAGCCCACAGGCGCTGGCGATCCTCCAATCTGTCGGGGAGGTCACCGAGGCGCCGCTCAGCCGCGCCGAGTTGCTGGCGGCACTCCCTGCCTACGACGTGCTGATCACCCGCCTGGCTCATCAGATTGATGCTGAAGCCCTGGCCACGGGGTTGCGCTTGCGTGCCGTGGCCAGCGCCACAACAGGCCTGGATCACATTGACCTGCATGCTGCCGCCGCACAGGGCGTGACGGTGCTTTCGCTGCGGGGGGAAACCGCTTTTTTGCGCGGCATTTATGCCACTGCGGAGCATACCTGGGGCTTGCTGCTGGCGCTCTTGCGGCGTATTCCGCAGGCGCACCAGGCGGTGCTGGCCGGAGCATGGCAGCGTGACCGTTTTCGTGGGGGCGAGTTGCAGGGCAAAACGCTGGGAATCCTGGGGTTAGGGCGCCTGGGGGAGAAGGTCGCGCGCTATGGGCTGGCTTTTGAGATGCGCGTGCTGGCGCATGACACAGACCCGCTGCGCGCAGAGCCGGGTGTGCAACGGGTTGGCTCGCTGGAGGCCCTGCTTGGCGCGGTGGATGTGCTGAGCGTGCATGTGCCGCTGAACAGCGAAACACAGCATCTGCTGGGGGCGGCGCAGCTGGCCCAGATGCGGCCCGGTGCATTGCTGGTGAACACCGCGCGCGGGGCCATCCTGGATGAAGCCGCGCTTGTGGCGGCTTTGCAGAGCGGGCACCTGGGCGGTGCGGCGCTGGATGTGCTGGAGGATGAAGCCCACTTCCCCGCGCCGGGGGCGCGTGCCCTGCTGGATTACGCCGTCCAGCACCCGAACCTGATCATCACGCCCCACATTGGCGGCGCCACGCACGAATCAATGGCCCGAACGGAAGTGTTCATCGCGCAGAAGATCAAGCGCTTTCTGGAGGACGGGTGAATTGTGCGTTTTGCCGAATTGCTTGACAGCCCAGCGCCAGACTCTCTACAATTCTCGTAATTCAGAACCTATGCAGGTTGATTTGACGCCAAAAGCCATGCTAACCACTACTTGCCAACCCTTGCCGCGCCGCGAGCGCCGTCGCCGTCCAGCGGAATCCAAATCCGGTGGGCTGTGTTGGGTTGGCTAGGTAACGCAGATACACAGTTAAAAGCAAGCACCCCCGGACGGTCCTCCCGCACGGGGGTTTTTTGTTCTGGCCCAGGCCAGGGGAGGTAAACTGGTGAGCATTACCGCAGGCATTTATGGCGCAGCAGGCTACACCGGGCGCGAACTACTGGCGCTGCTGCACCGCCACCCGGATTTTTCTGTTGCGTTTGCCACGTCGGATAGTTCTTCTGGCGAGGTGGTGCAGGGGGTGCGCTTGATCCCGGCAGAACAGGCAGACCCCAGCCAGGCGGAAGTCATTTTCCTGTGTACGCCGCATGGGGCCTCCGCAAAGCTGGCGGCGGGTGCCCTGGCCGAAGGCGCGCGCGTGGTTGATCTCTCGGCTGACCTGCGCCTGAAAACGCCGGAAGCATACGCCGAATGGTATGGCCACCCGCACCCCCACCCAGAATTGTTGCCCACGCCCTACGGCCTGCCAGAGTTCAACCGCGCCACAATCGAAGGCCAGCGGCGGGTGGCTAACCCGGGTTGTTACCCGACCTGCACCCTGCTGGCCTTGCGCCCACTGGCCCAGGCCGGAGCCATGCGCGCTGATGGACCGCTGGTGGTGGATGCCAAGAGTGGCGTGAGTGGTGCCGGGCGCAAAGCCAGCCTGGACACCCATTTTGTGGAGGTCTTTGGCGACCTCAAGCCCTATAATATCGGTCGCGTGCATCGGCATGTCGGGGAAATTGAACAGGAATTGGGTGCGGTGGCGCCTGATCTGCTGGGCAAGCTGGTATTCTCCCCGCACCTGTTGCCGGTGGACCGGGGCTTGCTGGCGACCTGTTACGTTCCGCTGGCAGAAGGCTGGACCCCAGAGCAAGCACGCCACCTGATGACGGAAACCTACTGCCACGAGCCGCTGGTGAACCTGCTGCCGCCGGGCGAAACTGTCCGCTTGCGCGATGCCGCCCGCACCAACGGCGCCTTGATCTCGCTGCATCCGGTGAGCGAATCGATGCTTATTGTGGTGGCGGCGATTGATAACTTGCTCAAAGGTGCTTCCGGACAAGCGGTGGAGAATATGAACCTGGCGCTGGGCTTGGAGCAGCGGGCGGGATTGAGCTAAAAGCAAGCGCTTTTTGATATGCTGATATATCAATATGTAAAGAGTTTTTATTCGGAGACGAGGTGTTGCGTGAGGGATAGCAGTGGACGCGCCGACGCAGGAGGGGCTGGAACGGATAGCCCGACCCGAGTGAGATATGGCGAACCTTTGAGGTATGCCATATCTTGAACGAGGGGCACGCCCAAAAATTATTCTTCGCGGAGTAGTTCTTTTACATGGAGTTGAATATCGTCTAAGACATGAACGGAATTATACCAATCCGTGGTAATCCAATCCTGATTAGGTTCGGCGGTCATGATTTTTTGGTCGGCGGTGAAAATCCATATGACGCGTTCTACGCCAAAATCAAAGAGTTGTTGTGTTTTATGATAAAAATAGTGTATCGCAGGATGCTCGTCCTCTTCGATTTGGGGCTTTGGTATCAATTTCGATGACGATTTCCGGGATGATTTCGATATATTTATTGATCAAAAAAGCGGACTTATCTTCGACTTTTCTTTTATCATAAATCGCAATATCCAGATTTCGCCAGGATTTATCAATAAATTTTAATCCTGCTTCACCAGATAAAATGATATGATCGTCAGTCAGTGTTTTGAATAATTGTTTCATAACTAATCCAACCAACATAGCTTGCAAAGCACTACTTCCCATAATTTGCTCCGGGGTTTTTCGTTTTAGCCAATACCTCTTTATAGCCGCGATAATAAATGGGTTTACCTTCATCCATTTCGTAGATGAGATATGCTGGAATTTCCTGCGCTTGGTCTTTCTTTTTTTGGCAGCGATCGTGCTCATTTTATCAGTTTTATCCAAAAATAATCTTTTCGCTCATCAATTGCAACTACGAATAAGTCATTGGACGGCAGCAGGTTCAAACAAATTCACTTCTACTTGATTGCGCAAAATATCCTCCATCGTTTCCCGCTTCCGAATGAGGAAATCCTTACCCTCATGCACCAACACCTCCGCCGGGCGGTAGCGCGAGTTGTAATTGGAAGCCATCGTAGAGCAGTAGGCTCCCGCATTGTGAAAACACAAAACATCGCCTTCGCGGATTTCCGATATTTGGCGATTGATACCAAAAGTATCCGTCTCGCAGATGTAGCCAACGACCGTGTAAAAACGCGACTTCCCACCAGGGTTGGAAATGTTCGTAATGCGATGATAGGAATTGTAAAACATGGGGCGAATCAAGTGATTCAAGCCAGAATCAACACCCGCGAAAATCGTCGAAGTCGTTTGTTTGATCACATTCACCGGCACTAAGAAATAGCCCGATTCGCTCACCAGGAACTTGCCCGGCTCAAACATAAGCGTCAAATCCTTGCCGTATTCTTTGACAAAAGCTTAAAACGAGCGGAAATTTTCTCGCCCAATTCTTCGATGTCGGTCTCGATATCCCCTTCTTTATAAGGTACTTTGAAGCCGGAACCAAAATCAATATAATCTAAGTATTTGTAGTCTTTCGCGATGTTCAGCAGGATTTCTGCACCCATCAAAAATACTTCGGGGTCTAAAATATCGGAGCCGGT
>JAAUUD010000086.1 GCA_012031655.1 Anaerolineae bacterium
GGCGTGGATCAGCGGGTGGACCTGGCCGTGCAGGGGCCGCGCAGCCTGGAGGTGCTGCTTGCTCTGGAAGCCAGCGAAGCCGACCGCGCCAGGTTGCGCGGGTTGGGCTGGTCCGCGGCGACGCGCCTCACCCTGGCCGGGCTGGAGGTGGTGGTTTCGCGCACGGGGTACACGGGCGAACGGGTTGCTTATGAAGTTTTTGTTCATCCAGACCAGGCGGCGGCGCTCTTCGCCCTGCTGGTTGACCATGGTGCGCAGCCCTGCGGCCTGGCTGCCCGCGATAGCCTGCGGATTGAGGCGGGATTGCCGCTCTATGGCCACGAATTGGCGGGGCCAGAGGCCATGGGGCCTGGCGCGGCGGCTTTGGAGGTTACGTCAAAACGCACAAGCCCTTCTTTGTGGGGAAAGCGGCCTATCAGGCGCGCGAAGCTGCGCGCGATGGGGAGCTGGTGCGCTTTCGGGTGGATGATAAGGGCCTGCGCGCCCCGGTTCAGGGCGACCCAGTGCTGGACCGGCGGGGCGCGTGGTGGGCCGCGTGACCTCGTGCGCGGTGGACCGCGAAGGCTACCAGTTGGGGTTGGCGCTGGTGCGCGAGAGCTTTGCCAGGGAGGGAACGCCGCTGTTGGTCTATGCTCAGGCTGCCCGCGCCGAGGGCGCTCCCGCACCGCAGAGCGCCACCTGGGCGACCGCCTGAGCGCACCCCAGAGTGTCACAGTCCAAAGTCGCTTCCCGAAGCGCGGTAAGAAGTAGCTGGTCTGGGCATTATGCTGAGCATGAGCGTCGTCATCCCGCTCTACAACGCCGAGCGATACCTGCGGGAGGCGGTCGAAAGTGTGCTGGCCGCGCCCCAGGTGGCCGAGGTGCTGGTCTGGCTGCGGCAGCACCCGCATTCGCCAGCCGAGCGCGCGCAATTGCTGGGGTGGGCGCTGGAATTGGCCCTGGCCGAGCAGGAGCAACGCTGGCGGGGCCGCTGGGGATATAAGCGATTGCCGCATGCAGTGCAGTGGCGGCTCAAGTTGCTGTCCCTGGCCAGCAGACGCGCTTTTTTGTGGCGCGAGGTGACCTTCTGGCAGCGTACTTTGGGGAAGAAGGTCAACGGTCTATAATGGTCGCAATTAGCGTCACGATCCCCGTTTATAACGCCGAGCGATACCTGCGTCAGGCAGTTGAGAGCGCCCTGGGACAAACCGGGGTGGCCCAGGCGATCCTGGCTGATGACGGCTCGACCGATGGGAGCCTGGCCCTGGCGCACCAGCTCGCGGCAGAAGACCCTCGGGTGGAGGTGGTCCGACATCCTGATGGGGCCAATCACGGAGTGGGAGCCACGCGCAACCTCACCCTACAGGCGGTGCGCTTTCCCTGGGTAGCATTTCTGGATGCAGATAACTATTTTGAAGCAGGTGCGTTCGATTTTTTGATGGCTCACCTGCGGGCACATCCCGATCTGGACGGCACTTTTGCGAATGTACGCATTTTCACTGAAGCATCTTTTGACTCTAGCCTGGGACGCTCGTTCGATGGTGTTTCCACCACGATGAGCACCACCTTGCCACCGGAGGCGCTCTTTAGGGCGCTGGTGTTGCGGAGCCACAAGGCGTTTTCTATGAATACGTTGTTGGTGCGCTATTCTGCCCTGGCACGGGCCGGTGTTTTTTCGCCCAACCTGCGCGTGGGCGAAGACAGCGCGCTGTTGCTTAAACTGACCGCCGTGGGGCGCCTGGCTGCTGCTGACCTGGAGCGCGTGGTTGTGACCCAGCGCTGGCACGGGGCGAACCTGCTGGGGGGGAGGCAGGTCAGCGCTGCACAGAAATATCGCAACCGCCTGGCCGCTTATGAACAGGTTTGGGACTGGGGGCAGGCATCACCTGAGCCGCCCCAGCAGCAGTTGCTGCTGTGGCGCATCGTGCAGGATAAGCTACGCCTGGGTGAATTGGAAGAACAGCCGGCAGCCCGTGTGCGGCGGGCCATCCGTGCCTGGTTGCGGGAGCGCTGCCCCTACCCGGAACATCGCCAACAGGCGCGGGCCTGGCTGACTTACGGGGCGCCTCCTCCGGCGCCCCCACAGCTTTCTGAGCGCGCTTAGCTCTCGTAGCCGCGTGTGGCTACCTCGGCTGCTTCGCCTTCCAGCGTGCTGATGAACTGTGCGTGAGTCATCGGGCGGGAGAACATCGGGTAGTTCTTTTCCACGGCCAGGCGTTGCTCTTCTTCGCTGAGCGTGGCCGTGCAATCGGTGAGCGTAATGACGTTATAGCCCCGTTCGTAGCCCGTGCGCATGGTGCTTTCCACACAGCAATTGGTGAGGAAGCCGCCCAGCGCGATGGTTTCGATGCCCCGGCTGCGCAGGATGAAATCCAGGTTCGTGCTGGCGAAGGTGTCCAGCCCGCGCTTGCCTTCCACCACGATGTCGCCATCTTGCGGCTTGAGGTCGTCCACGATCTCCGCGCCCCAGGTGCCCTTGACGAAGGCGTTGCTATCGACCACGCCTTTCAGGATGCCATAGGGATGCTCGGTGATCTCGTAGTAGCCGGGCAGAAAGCTAATGGGCGCATAGATGATGGTGGCGCCAGCTGCGCGGGCTTTTTCCACCGCTTGCTTGGTATTTCGAGCATGTTGGTGCTGTGCATGACGTCCTTCACGCCGCCGTGCAGGGCGCCGCCTTCTGAGGTAAAGTCGTTCTGGTATTCAATCAGGACAAGCGCAGTTCTTTTGGGGTCGAGCATGGTGCAAACTCCTATTAGCAATAACCGTAAATGGACAAGAAATCATTCTTCTTCAAGTATAGCGCAAGGCTGGCGGGCTGGGGGGATTTCAGCCAATGTCTAGGGCAAGCTCGCCTGCCTCTCAACATGAGGTGGTCAATGGGAAACGTATTCTCCAGAGGCGTGTTTACTCGCTTTTTCCGGCCTGGTTTGGCCTGTTCCTGGCGTTGGGGGGTGTGATCGCCTTTGCACACTGGCAAACCCATCGAGACCTTGCCCGTAGCTACGCACAGGAGGGGGATTATCTGCTGAGTATCGCCAATCCGCTTGTGCCAGGGCGCTACGAACTGACGATAAACGCCTATCGGCGTGCAATTGCGCTGGAGCCTGGCCATCCGCGCTTGCACGAGAAACTGGGGCAAGCGTATGCTGCCTATGGCTGGCCGAAGCATGCCCGGCGGGCATTGTGGCTAGCCGCGCGGCATTATTGGCGTGTTGGCGATCTGGAGGGTGCGCTTCGCGTGCAGGAACAACTGCACATGCCAGGGCGTGAGCCTGGGCTGTTCTGTTCGGCTCATCTGAGCGCGTGGACCTTGCGCTTATGGGGGGGTGGTCTTTGCTCCAGCGCGTTGGAGCAAGAGGCTGCCCCACAGTAATCCCCAATAACTTATGAACAGAAACTGAAGTTGGGCCGAACCCCAATAGTAGTAGTCTGTTAGGCAGGCCAGGAACAAGGCCAGCGGGCCGCTGGCAACAAGGACTGTTTCAGCAGGATTGCCAGGATGCAGATAGCGCCAGCTGCCAACCATTGCGAGGGCAATGAACAACAACCCAATGTACCCTAGCTCTGCCCAGAGGAAGAAGAAGGTGTTATGGGGATACTGGAAAACGGGAAGCTGGTCAGATGCCGCCACGTGCCGTTCTGTGTGTGTGATCAGCAAATACCGTAAGTTGCTATAACCTAGCCCAATCAGGGCTTGGTCTTGAACCAGGACTTGTGTTTCCGTAAAGGCTACCTGCAGGCGATCATCAAGCTGGTGGCGTTGCTGCCAGGCAAACGCCAGGCGTGGGTATACACTGGCGCTGAAGATTGCGGTGAGGACTAGACCCAGAACTGCCAGACCTGCGGTGCGGGCGAGACTCAGGCGTGGCACCTGTCGCCAGCCGCTGAGCAGGGCAGTAATGGCCAGCGGAACCAGTACAGCGACGGCCACGGCGCGGGTTCCAGAGGCGAAGATGCCAGCCAGGATTAGCCCGGTCAGAATTAAGCCGGTCCAGGGCCGACGTCCTGCCAGGAGCATCGCTGGGTAGGTTGTGAGCAATAAATAGCCTGCCAGGATGGTAGAACTTGCCATTAGACCCGTAGCGCGCGTCGTGGCCTCTAAACCGGCGCGCTCGTGGAGCCAGTCCAGGCCCAGGCTACCACCATGCAATACCTGGGCTAAACTCACCACCGCCTGGAAGCCCCCAGCCAGCGCCCATGTGGAGATGATCCACAACCAGAACCCGCGCCGGATGGCCTGGGCAGTCAGCAAGGCCACCACCAGGCTACCAAACAGATGCGCGCTCATGATGAGTGTTGAGAGCCAAGCTTGGGCCCACACAGCACTAAGGGCTGCCCAGCCGAGGAGGGCGAGCCAGGCCAGGGCGGTTGCTTCTTTGTGCAGCGCGTGCAACGTTTTGCGCGTCTCCTGGCGGAATGTTAGCGAGACCTGCCAACCCACCAGGCACAGGCCCAGCAGCACCAGCAGCCCATAATTGAACAGATACAGCCCTTGCAAGCTAAACCGAAGCTGCGACCACTGTTCGCTGCGCCAGAACGCAGCAGGCAGAACAATCGGGATGTATAAGTGTTGCACAAACCAGGGAAAAAGCCCCACCCAACCATAAATAAGAAGTTCCAGTCGCCGTGCCGGGGAGGCTAGCCAGGGTTGGAGTGTTGGGGTGTGATGGCTAAAGAGCAAAGCCAAACTCCAGGCTACGCCACCGAGCAGCACAACCAGCAGGCCTGTTCGCGCCAGGTGCGCTGGCAGGGTATCCATTGGATGAATAGCGTGGAGCAGCAGCACCCCCAGCCCGGCTGAGCCACTCAGCAAGGGCGCCCCCCATGGAGTCTTCAATTGTTGCAATGCCTTCCGCAGGCCTTCCAGAGGATTTGCGGTGTAGCGCGACCAGAGCGCCAACCCAAGCGGCAGAAGTGCCAGGCCCCACCAGAGTGGCTCATAAACTGCGCTGTGTTCGGCGCGGCTGATGCGCAGAATTTGCAGGCCGATCACCCAGCACAGGGCCAGCAGCACACCACCAGGTCGTGGCCTTACATCCAGAAACCAGGCTATGGCCAGGGTACCCAGCATGATCTGTGCCAGGTCCAGTGGCATCTGCACCCATGGATAGCCGATACTCCAGCGCCCAAGCAGCATCCAGCCGGTGCCCAGCGCGGCCACCGTTAAGGGGTCTGCTAACCAGGTGTGACGGCCACGCGCTAACAGGTAAAGCGTGCGTCGGCTGACCCCCCAGGTGATGGCAGGCGCCCGACCATGCACACAATCATAAGCACATTCAGCCCCCAAAGACGGTCTGGGCGCGTGCTGGCAGGAAGCGCGAGGTAAGCTCCGACGAGGTAAATTGCAGAAAGAGTCACCCAGAAGGTGGCGAGCCTAAAGCCAAAGTGGGGGTAAAGCTGAAAATCGGAGGGGCGCAGAAGTGCAAACCGCATATTCTGGCTTTTTACACTTATTTTAGATTTCAACTCAGAAGTCGGAGTATAGTGCTTCTTCTGTGGCTTGTCAAAACACTTGTTGAAGGTTGAGAATGGCCTTAACCCCAGCATAGACATCGTTGTGCCCGGTTGGGTGCAGGTTAGTTACACTCAGGTTCGGTTAACGCCTATACACAGAGGGTGCCTATGGCAACCCATCACCTCAGAGCCTCCCCCAGAGGCCATGCATGGCTTTTTCTCGGCGGAATTGGCGCCTATCCTCCGCATTGCGCCGGGCGATGCGTTATTTGTGGCGCGCTAAAGGCGAGCAGGCAGTGGAACCCAGAGACCCTGCTCTGAATTAACGCTAAATTTATTTTATATTAACAAAAATTTATTTTCCGTCGGGGATTGCTGGTCGTAAAGGACACCGCTTGGATATAAAATAATTTTAATGCTAGGGAAGCATGCTTTTCCCGTACAACCGGAGGTGAATGTTGTCGCTATTAAGTAATCTGTTTCGGCAGGACTCAGGGCCGGAGCTGCGCCAACAGGTGGAGTTGTTTGAGTCTATTTTCGGCGCGATGCCGGTGATGATTTGGGTGAAGGATACGCAAAACAACACGCTGTATATTAACCCGGCGGCGGCGGCCCTGGAAGGGGTGCCCGTGGAGCATGTGGTGGGCAAAAACGCCCGCGATGTTTACCCGCCGGAGGTGGCCGAAGCTTTTTACAAAGATGATCAAGAGGTCATTCGGTCTGGCAAGCCCAAGCTCAACATTTTGGACCGCCATGTGGTCCCCGCTACTCAAGAGGTTGCCTGGTTGCTGACCGGCAAAGTCCCCCTGCGGGATAAGCGCGAGAAAATCATTGGGGTGGTGGCCTTTGCGGTGGACGTCACCGAACAAAAGAACAGCGAGGCCAAGCTACAAGAGACTTCCGAACAGTTCCAGGCGCAAAACAACGAGTTGCGCCGCATGCAAGCCTTTCTGGATAGCACGCTGGATCAGCTCGAAAACGCCGTACTGCGCGGCGCCACCAGCGGCGAACTGATGCGCTACATCAACCAGGCGCGGGAGACTGCCCTGCGCGAGTGAACCCGGCGCTAGCGTCGGCGCCCGGTCAGCACAAAGCGCTCGCCGGGGTGCAGCACAAAATGGGGCTGGCCCAGCGCTTTGGCCTGCTGGGTAAATGTGTTGACATTCATCGTATTAAAGGTGAACATGTCATAGTGGTGCGGGATCACGCGCGCAACACCTGCCAGCCGTGCCAGTGCCAGGGCTTCGTCGCTGTTCATGTTGGGGGGCACATGCAGGGCAGCGCGGCGTTCGTCCGTGCCGTTGATGGGCAAGAAGGCCACATCAAGCTGAAAGGCGCGCAACCGCTCCGCCAGGCCGAGGTAGGCGAGTGTATCGCCGCTGTGGTAAAAGCGCATGCCATCGACTTCAAAAACAAAGCTCAAAAACGGATAGCCGTGCTCTGGCGTGTCGTCAAAATCCGGGTGGGCGGCGGGCAGGCTGTGCACAGTCAGCGGACCTAGCCGGAAGGTTTCGTTGCCGCGCGTGGGGCGGAAGCGCTCCTGCGGCAAGCCGAGGCTGGTGGCATGCTCCACCAGGGCCAGCGGCAGCACCAGTTGCGCCTGGGGAGAAGCCGCCATCAGGTCGGGCAGGGTGCCGGGGTCCAGGTGGTCAGAATGCTTGTGGCTGGCGAAGATGAACTGCATCCCGCTGAGGTCGGCGCCGCGCAAGGGTGCTGCTGTCATCCGAATGTGGGGTTTTCCGTTTCTGCGTATTTGTGGGTCAGGTGTTCCGAGAGGTAGGGGTCCACCACCCACAGCGCGGAAGCGGTTTTGAAGATATAGCCGCTCTGCCCCAGCCACCAGACCACCAGTTGCCCGGGGTTGGGTTTGGCTTTGGCGATGTCTTCGCGCAGGGCCTGGCCCTGGAGCTTGGGTTGCAACATGGTGCGATCCGTCCTTGTGCTGAGGGTCCTTTCAGTATACCGTGGCTGCCAGGCCCGTGCAGCAGACGCACCAGGCGTGTTACAATGCGCGGCGTCGGCAACGGTTGGAGAGCGACAAAACCCATGGCGGAAGTCTACGATTTCATTATCATCGGCTCGGGGTTCGGCGGGAGCGTGGCAGCCCTGCGCCTGGCAGAAAAAGGTTACCGGGTGCTGGTGCTGGAACGCGGCAAGCGCTTTCGCGATGCAGACTTCCCGCAGACCAACTGGGATGTGCGCCGCTTTGTCTGGCTGCCAGCCTTGCATTGCTTTGGCATTCAGGAGTTCAGCCTGCTGCGGGATGTGATGGTGTTGCATGGCAGCGGGTTGGGCGGTGGCAGCCTGGTCTATGGCAATGTGTTGATGGAACCGGACGCTGCCAGCTTCCAGAACCCGGGCTGGCACACCTTGCAGAACTGGCCAGAGGTGTTGCGCCCGTACTATGCCACGGCCAAACGGATGCTGGGGGTGGCCTCCAATCCGCGCCTGTGGCCCGCCGACGAAGCCTTGCGGCAGGTGGCCGGGGAACTCGGCCAGGCGGAGAGCTTCCGCCCCAACGCGGTTGGGGTGTTCTTTAACGAAAACGCACCCGGCCAGCCCGTGCCAGACCCCTACTTTGGCGGCGAGGGACCAGCCCGTGCGGGCTGCATCCACTGTGGCGGGTGTATGGTGGGTTGCCGCCACAATGCCAAGAATACCCTGGTCAAAAATTACCTCTATCTGGCGGAAAAGCGCGGCGTCGAAATCCGCACGGAGGCCGAAGCCACGCGCATTCGCCCCCTGGAACCCAACGCCGAGGACGGCGCCCGCTACGAGGTGGTCTATCGCCGCTCCACGTTGCCGCTCAACCCGCCCCATTTTGGGGTGCGGGCACGTTCGGTGGTGGTGGCGGCGCATCCGCTGGGGACGCTACGCCTGCTGTTCCGTTGCCGAGATGTGTTCGGCACCCTGCCGCGCCTTTCGGAGCGCCTGGGCCAGAACGTCCTGACCAACAGCGAAAGCATCTCGGGCGTCACGGCGCGCACCCGTCAGGCCGACTATTCGCAAGGCATCGCCATCACCAGCACCTTTCGCGCCGATGCCGAAACGCACGTGCAACCGGTGCGCTACCCGCCAGGCTCCAGCTTTATCCGTTTACTGGCTGCGCCGATGAGCCATTATCCCTCGGCGTTGGGGCGTGTGCTCATTGCGCTGACCTGGCTGGCCCTGCGCCCCCTGGATACCGCGCTGATTTATTGGCGTGGCGCCTGGGCCGAACGCACCACCATCCTCTTGACCATGCAGCACCGCGAAGAACGCCTGCGCCTGCGCCTGGGCCGCGATTGGCGCACCCTCTGGCGGCGCAATCTGGTGAGCGAAGCGCCACCGGAACAGCGTCAGCGGGGTGCAGAAGGGCATGTGGCGCGCCTGGTGACGCGGCGCCTGGCTGAACGCGTGAATGGCGTGGCGCAAACCACCAGCTATGAAGCCCTGCTGGGCATCCCGGCAACGGCCCATTTGCTGGGCGGTGTGCCGATGGGCAACAGCGCGGCGGATGGGGTGGTGGATCGCTATGGCGAGGTTTTTAACTACCCTGGCCTTTATGTGACGGACGGTTCCATCATGCCCGCGAATCCCGGCATTAACCCCAGCCTGACCATTGCGGCGCTGGCCGAATATGTGATGAGCCACATTCCGCCCAAAGCAGCGCCCCCCCAGCCCGCCGAGCCCCAGCCCAGCTCCATCATCGAGCGGCGGCGGGGCGTTGGCCTGGCCTGGCTGGGGCTAGGGATTCTATGCGGGGTGGCGGTGCAGTGGGCCATCCGCTGGGCGGGGCGTTTGCGGGGCTAGGCTGGCAGGGTGCCTTGATCTGCCGTCAATCAAGGACCTGAAGAGCAGGAGGGGAGGTGCACATGCGGTTGCGAGCGTGGGCGCGGGTGCCTCGCCAGGGCGAAGCCCACCAGGCCTTCGCCACCAGGGCGCTTTACTCTACCTTGCTCATCCTGCTGGGGTTGGCGGTGGCTGGTTTTTTGCTGGCGAGTTCCAACACGCAACGCGCGTTTTTCCCCATGTTGCTGGTGCTCATTTGGCGGGGGCAGGTGCGCCTGGCGATTGTCAAAAAGATTACCGACCTACACCAGGGCAGCATCGCGGTGCAGAGCCAGCTTGGGCAGGGCACAGCCTTTGAGGTGCGCGTGCCGCTGGTGGCCTCCTAGCCCCGCCCTAGCTCCTCAATGAGCTGGTCGCGCTGGTTAAAGCGGTAATACTGGATGACCGCAAGTTCCGGCGGAAGTTTGGTTTCGCGCAGGATCACGGGATAGAGCGGTTTGTCGTTCAGGATGAAGTAGCGATATTCTGTTTTCACGAAGCGCGAATTGAGGGCGGTCGGAGAGACGCACAACACCATGCGACCGCAGCTTTCCAGCGCCGTGTTGATGGCATCCCACCAGTTTTCGCCACCCCGGATGATCTTCTGATCGACCCACACATCCAGCCCGGCCTCGGTGAGTTGGTCCACCAGCGGCTTGACGAGTTCATCCCAATCTTCGCGGGCGTAGGAGACAAAAATCGTGTGGCTGGGGGCATGCTGCACCACCTCAACCGCCTGGATAACCTGTCCAGCATCACTCACGCTGCATCATCCTTTGTTGGCCGGAAGAAACCCGGCCCATTGCACCTGCTGGGTTTCATTATAGCACAGAGTCCGGCCCTACCCGACTTCTTAACACACCTGCGCTATACTGATTTACACAGACTGCAAGGAGGCTCCCGCATCCATGAAAACCATCCTGGTGGTGGACGATAAACCCAACATCACGCGCCTGCTGCGCGATTACCTCAGTGCGCAGGGCTTTCGGGTGGTGGCTGCCACCGATGGCCAGGAGGCGCTCTATACGGCCCGCCACAAGCAGCCCGACCTCATCTTGCTGGACATTATGATGCCAGAGATGGACGGCTACAGCTTCATCCGGGCCTATCGCAAAGAGCGCGAGACGCCCATCATTTTGCTGACCGCCCGCCTGGAGGAGAGCGACAAGGTGCTGGGCCTGGAAATGGGCGCCGACGATTATGTGACCAAGCCCTTTGGGATGAGCGAACTGGTGGCGCGTATTCGCGCTGTGCTGCGCCGGGTAGAGCAACCCCCCCAGACCGCTGAGGTGCTGCGCGCCGGTGCCTTGAGCCTGGATGCAGGCCGTCGCCTGGTGCTGCTGGCCGACCGCTCGGTGGACCTCACCCCCTCCGAGTTCAGCCTGTTGGCTGCCTTGATGACCCATCCGGGGCATGTGTTTTCGCGCCTGGATTTGCTGGAGGTGTTGCAGGCGCAATTCGCCGCAGGAGTGCGTTCTTAGCATATTTTTGAAAAGAGATATAGAAAATACAAATTTTGGCTTGAGCGAGCTACCGCAAAAGAATGCCAAATTTAGAGGCAAGATACGGAAATTGCAAGTTTTGACAGCTTGCTTTTTGGGCTGATAAGCCAAGAGGGCAGGGCTTGTTGGAGTCTTTACAATACTTTTTCTCACAGATGTTTCGTGCAAGACTTAATATTCCTTCACTTCTCAATGGTTTAAATCTTTGAGATATTTAGGAACATATATTTGCATCGAAACATTATCTGTTTAAATTTGCAGCCTGAACAGCCTTAAAAAAGGTGCTTGTTTTTCCGAGTTATACTATGAAAGTTACCCATCGCTGCATACGTTTGTCTTTAATTTTGCTTTTGGCCGTGTTTTTCTTGGCCAATGGCGGAGGCAGCTATTGGGTACAGGCCAAAGAGAAGGCAGGAGCTTATCAGAAAAAACTACAAACAGAAAAAACACAAAAAGAAAGTTCTGACGAGGGCTCGCAAGAAGACACCTTTATAGAAGCAGCCTTTGCAAAGGCCTTAGGAGCCGGGGGACAAATCGTGATT
>JAAUUD010000087.1 GCA_012031655.1 Anaerolineae bacterium
CCCGACGGGTCCAGACACACTTCACCCTTCAGCAATGGTGGAAGCCTACCAGACCCTCTACCGGGGCCTGGTCTCAGATTAGCTCAGTCGTCTTCACCTACCGCCGCGCTCTGTGGCACTTCGGGGCGCAACTCAAAAAGAAAGGCGCTGCTCACCTGCTCATCTTTGGCCAGGCTCACAATGGTCTCGCCCTTACTATCGCGCTTGACGGACGGCGCGTTGGTCAGGCGATTGCGCTTGGCCTTGTCTCGATTGGTCAATGCCACCAACTCGCCCTCCAGCGGGCCAATCACCGCCGCCGCGATAAAGCGATCCTCACCCGGTGGGAAGCGCAGCGTCCGCACACCTTGCCCGGCGCGCCCCTGCACAGGGTATTCTTCCGCAGAGGTGCGCTTGCCATACCCGCCATCTGTGACCACCCAAACGTGGGCAAACCGCGTGACCCCATTCGCGCCCACCACCCGGTCCTCTTCTGCCGCGAGCTTGATGCCGCGCATCCCGCCTGCGGAAAGCCCGGTAGCGCGCACCTCATCCACCTTAAAGTGGATGGCCTGCCCCTGGCGGCTCACCAGGATCACCTGGTCATCCTCCTGCACGATGAAGGCCGTCAGCAACCGGTCGTCCGCTTCGACATCGAAGACTTTAAAGGCCTGGGCGCGCAGGCTGGGTAACTCCTCCAGGCGCAAGCGTTTGACTTCGCCATTGACGGTCACAAAGAACAGATACCCTTGCTCCAGCGTGGTCGGCACCGTGATCACCTGAGCGACGGTTTCACCCTCTCCCAGGTCGCACAACTGCCAGAAGGGTGTTCCCTCCTCAATTTCGTGCACCTTGGGGATTTGTGAGGTCAAGAGCGTGGCGCAGTTGCCTTCGGTCGTAATAAGGTAAAGCACATCCGATGGATTGCTTTCAAGCACGCGCAGGGGGGGCTCCTTCATGCTGGCGGTGACCTTCGGCGCTTCGTTGTCGTGTGGGGTGCTGAGCTTCCCGCTGGTGGTGAGGGTCACCCAGGTGTTCTCTTGCGTGCCGATCAGTTCTCCAGAGGTTACGTCGGTGGCTGGCCCCTGGATGACCAGGGTGCGGCGCTGAGTGGCGTAGCGTTCTTCCACCCGTTGCATCTCGCGGGCGATCTCCAGACGCTGCAACTTGGGGCTTTCCAGCAGCGTCGTCAGGTCCTTGATGAGCTGGCGCTTTTCCTTCAGCTCGTCTTCCAGCTTGCGGCGTTCCAGGGCGGCCAGGCGCCGCAATTGCATATCCAGGATGGCCGTTGCCTGCTCATCGCTCAGCCCAAATTCCTTGCGGAGGTTGGTATGGGCGGTTTCCGTCGTCCGCGAGCGCCGGATGATGTCAATCACGCGGTCGATGTTTTCGAGGGCCACCAACAGCCCTTCCAGAATATGCGCCCGTGCCTGGGCCCGTGCCAGGTCATAAGCGCTGCGCCGCTGGATGATCGTCAGGCGGTGTTCGATGAAGGCCCGCAGCATTTGCTTGAGGCTCAGCATACGCGGTTCGCCATCCAGCAAGGCCAGCATGATGATGCCATAGGTGGCCTGTAAGGGCGTGTACTTGAACAGCGCGCTCAGCACCTCGCCAGAGTCTGCGGTGCGCCCAAGCTCAATCACAATGCGCAAGCCCTGCCGGTCAGATTCATCGCGCAGGTCCACCAACCCTTCGATTTTGCCACTCTGCGCCACGTCCACAATGCGCTCAATGAGGTTCGATTTGTTGGTTTGGTATGGGATCTCGGTGATCACGATGCGCGAGCGCCCGCGCCCCAGCTCCTCGATGTGGGCCCGTGCCCGCATGGTGATCTTGCCACGCCCGGTGGAATAGGCCGCCAGCAAACCGTCTTCTTCGCCTTCGCCGCCCGTGTAGACGATGCCTGCGGTGGGGAAGTCCGGCCCTTGATAAACTGCATCAGGTCCACAGCGGTGACTTCGTCCAGGTTTTCCCAGTGATCCAGCACATAGTTCACTGCGCTGCACACTTCGCTAACGTTATGCGGCGGGATGTTGGTGCTCATGCCCACCGCGATACCCGACGCGCCATTCACCAGCAAATTTGGCGCCATGGCGGGCAAAACCGTTGGTTCCTGCAACGAGCCATCAAAGTTATCGGCAAATTCGACCGTATCTTTTTCGATGTCGCGCAGCATTTCTTCGCCAAAGGCTGCCACCCGAGCTTCGGTGTAGCGCATCGCTGCCGCAGCATCACCATCCACGCTGCCGAAGTTGCCCTGGCCATCCACCAGCACTTCGCGCATCGAGAAATCCTGCGCCAGGCGCACCATCGCGTCATAGACCGAGGCGTCACCATGCGGGTGATACTTACCCAACACCTCCCCCACGATACGCGCACTCTTTTTGTAGGCGCTGGAGGAGCGCAAGCCCATGTCATACATCGCATAGAGAATACGCCGATGCACCGGTTTGAGGCCATCGCGCGCATCTGGCAACGCCCGCGAAACAATTACGCTCATGGCATAGTCAAGATATGCCTCGCGCATTTCCTGGTCGATGTTTACCTGGCGAACCAGCCCCATAACGCCCTACCTTATCTTCGGATGGCTAAAATATGTTATTCAAGCGATGTTTAGAACAAGCGTTCCGACGCTACCATTGTACAGGAGCGCCCGGCTTTTGGCAAGGGGAGCATGAAAAAAACCGTGCCGGAGTTTGCGGTCCGGCACGGTTTTGGCTTACTCTCCGAGAGAATAGCGCGGGCTAGTCCAGGCCCTGTTCGCCTTCGGCCATTGACATAGAGTCATAGTACTCGTCGTCATCTTCGACCGGCGTATCGTCCTCGTCTTCGGCGTCTTCCTCGTCTTCGGTGTCGTCCTCTTCGTCAGTGTCGTCATCATCCGTGTCATCATCACTGTCGTCACCAAAATCAATGGTCTGCGAGAGCTTGATCTCCAGCTCGTCGTATTCGTCCACCTCGTCCTCGTCTTCGTCAAAGGTGTCCGTATCCAGCGCTCCTTGCGCTGCCAGCGAGAGTTCCGGCACGGCAATTTCGCGGTCGTGATAGGTATGGAAGCCCGTCCCAGAAGCAATCAACTTGCCGATGATGACGTTCTCCTTCAGGCCGTACAGCCGGTCTTCTTTGCCTTCGATGGCCGCACCTGCCAGCACCTTGATGGTGTGCTGGAAGCTGGAGGCCGCCAGGAAGCTTTCGGTGCTCAGCGCGGCTTTGGTTACCCCCAGCAGCACAGGCACCCCTGCCGCTGGCTCGCCACCTTCGGCCAACAAGCGCTCATTGATGCTCAGCAGGCGCAGCTTGTCGACCAACTCGCCCGGCAAGATGCCGCTATCCCCGCTGCGTGTGATCATCACCTTGCTTAGCATCTTGCGGATGATAACCTCAAAGTGCTTGTCAGAAATGTTCACACCCTGGTTACGGTAGACATCCTGCACTTCCTTGAGCAAATAGCGCTGCGTGGATTCTTCGCCCAGGATGCGCAAAATCTGGTGCGGGTTCTGCGAACCATCCGTGAGCTGCGTGCCGGGTGTCACCTCGATGATCCCGGTGGAGCTTTCCTTGATGGCTGCATCAATCTCATCCCGAATACGCGCACTGGAGGGGATTTCGTATTCCCGCTCCTCGACGCGTTCGTAGCGGATGTAGAGTTTGTGCCCTTCGATGTGCACTTCGCCGTTCATCCGGGCCACGATCTGACCTTCGCCTGCGCCACCGACCTCAACGGCGACCAGCTGTTTCTCCCGCACGCTATCGCCATCTTCCACCTGGATTTCCCAACCGAAAGGCAGCTCGTATTCATCGCGCGTGACCTCGCTACGGGTCACGCGGGCCACGCGCACCCCATCGTCGCGCTTGTCAATCTGCAAGTAGCCGCCAATCTCCACCATCACGGCTTCGCCCTTGGGCTTCTTGCGCGCCTCGAAGAGTTCTTCCACACGCGGCAACCCGGTGGTGATGTCCCCGGTGGCCTGTGCTGTGCCGCCGGTATGGAAGGTCCGCAAGGTGAGCTGGGTCCCCGGCTCACCGATAGATTGCGCCGCAATGATCCCCACTGCCGCGCCCAGGCTCACCAGGTCGCCCCGGCCCAGGTCGCGCCCATAGCACAACGAGCACACGCCATGCACCAGGGAACAGGTCATGGGGCTGCGCGCATAGCAAACTCGACGTTCGCGGCGGCCATCGCATCCGCGATATCCTCCGTGATCATCTCGTTGCGGTCCACAATGATCTCGCCTGTTTCGGAGTGCACCACCGGACGTGCAGCGCAGCGCCCCACAACGCGCTCCTGAAAGGTCTGGCCTGCCACATCCGCATCGGGGTCAATGTGCGGCAGATGCTTGGGGTGCGCGGGGTTGTAGATCACGATCCCGGCTTTAGTGCCGCAATCGTGGCGGTTCACAATCACGTCCTGAGCCACGTCCACCAGGCGGCGCGTCAGATAGCCAGCATCTGCGGTGCGCAGTGCCGTGTCGGCCAGACCCTTACGCGCACCATGCGTGCTGATAAAGTACTCCTGGGCGGTCAGGCCCTGGCGAAAGTTGCTACGGATGGGCAGGTCAATGATGCGCCCAGAGGGGTCTGCCATCAGGCCGCGCATCCCGGCAAGCTGCGTAATCGGTCCAAAGCCCCCTTTCGTGCTGCCAGAGATGGCCATCACGGCCACCGGACCAAAGGGGTCCATGGTGTCTCGAATGACGTTCTGGAGGCTATCCTTGGCGTCATTCCAGGTGTTCACAGTCTTCATGTAGCGTTCCTGATCGGTCATCAGGCCACGGCGGTAGCTCCGGCTGAAGCTATCCACCGTGCGTTCGGCGTCCGCCAGGATTTCAGCGCGCTCCTCCGGCACCACCAGGTCCGAAACTGCAATGGTTGTGCCAGAAATGGTGGCATACTGAAAGCCAATGTTCTTGATCTGGTCTACCACATCCGTAGTGCGTTCCATACCCAGCACCTGATAGGCCACCGACACCAACTTCTGAAGCTGCTTCTTGCCCAGGGTATCCTGATAGAAGCGCATCTCATCCGGCAAGATGCGGTTGAACAGCGCGCGCCCAACGGTGCAAATCTCAGGAGTGCTGGGGCGCGGCAGGGTCGGGTCATCGTAGTAGCCGCCCAGCAAGATCGGCGTATGCAAGCCCACCTTCCCCAGCGCATAGAGATGTTCGACCTCGTTCAGGTCCGTCACCTTGAGACGCTCGGCCAGGTTAGCCAGCGCCACATCCACCTGGCGCTTGTGGGCAAAGGCTTGTGTATCCAGCGCATTATGCACCAGCACATCAATTTCACCCTTCAGCAGCGCCTCAAAAGCCAGCACTTCAGCAGAGGTCTTCTTCTTGACGCCCATCTCATCAATGACCGTTAGGTCGCGGAAGTGGAACACTTCGTTGTTCAGGTCGACTTCCTGCCAAAGCACCTGGCGCGCCCCGGCAGCGTTGAAGACCGCCCCAACACGGTAGCCACCCGCTCGCAACTGATCCCAGGTGCGGAACTCATTGGCCCGTTCCGGCAACGTGACGATCTCTGCCGTCGGGTCCATCGTCAGATAGTAGCAGCCCAGCACCATGTCTTTGGAGGGCGCCACCACGGGCGAGCCATCCGCTGGCTTCAGGATGTTCTTGGTGCTCAGCATCAGCTCGCGTGCTTCGCGCACCGCTTTTTCGCTTAGCGGAATGTGCACAGCCATCTGGTCTCCGTCGAAGTCTGCGTTAAACGCAGAGCACACCAAGGGGTGAATCTGGATGGCCTTGCCCTCGACCAGTTGGGCCTCAAACGCCTGGATGCCCAGACGGTGCAGCGTTGGCGCGCGGTTGAGCAACACCGGGCGCTCCTGGATGACTTCTTCCAGCACTTCCCAGACCTCTGGCCGCTCGCGCTCGATGATACGTTTGGCGCTCTTGACGTTGCTGGCGTAGTTATAGGCCACCAGCTTGGCAATCACAAAGGGCCGGAACAGCTCCAGCGCCATCATCTTGGGCAAGCCGCACTGGTGCAGCTTCAGGCGCGGACCAATCACGATCACAGAACGCCCGGAGTAGTCCACGCGCTTCCCCAGCAAATTGCGGCGGAAGCGCCCCTTCTTGCCCTTGAGCATATCGCTCAGCGACTTCAGCTCGCGGCGGCCCCGGCGGCTGAGCGCCTTGCCGCGCTGGCTGTTGTCAATCAGGCTATCCACGGCCTCTTGCAGCATGCGTTTCTCGTTGCGGACGATCACATCCGGCGCGCCAAGTTCCAGCAGGCGCTTGAGGCGGTTATTGCGGTTGATCACCCGCCGATAGAGATCGTTCAGGTCGCTGGTTGCAAAGCGCCCACCGTCCAACTGCACCATCGGGCGCAGGTCCGGCGGGATGACCGGCAAAACCGTCAGGATCATCCATTCCGGGCGGTTATCGCTCTTGCGCAGGCTCTCGACCACCTTCAAACGCTTGGTGGCCTTTTTGCGCTTTTGCTTGGAGCGGGTGGTTTTGACCTCTTCCCAAAGCTGAATAGCCTCTTTGTTAAGGTCCATTGTTTTCAGGATTTCGAGCAGGGCTTCGGCACCCATGTCTGCCTTAAAGACCTGCCCAAAGCGGCTACGCAACTCGCGGTAGCGTGGCTCGCTCAGGAACTGCAACACGCGCAGGTCCTGAAGCTCGCGCCGCAGGTCATCAATCTTGGTATCCAGCATGCTCAGGCGGTTGCCACGGTCCTGGTTGAGCTTGCTAATTGCATCGAGAATAGCCGAGGTCCGCTCGTCAACTTCGCGCTCCAACTGGTTCTGCTGCTGAATGCGCTCCTCTTCGATCTGAAATTGCAGATCGTTGAGCGCCTGGGTCACTTCGGCTTGCATCAGTTCGAGATGGGCGTAGTCTGCCAGCTCGCCCGCCCGCGCAATGAGCGTGCCCGTGCGCGAGAAGGTGATGTCCTGCTCAAGCTTCTGGCCCATTTTGGCATTGAGCGTGCGCTCCCAGCCTTGCGCTTCGGTGACCATTTCTTCCGAGAGGCGGTCGCGCTCTTCGTTGAAGACCTGCTCCAACTGGGCAATCCGGGCTTCGATGTCGGCCACTTCGGCGTCACGCTGGCTGCGCAAGGCGCTGATTTGCTCGTCCAGGTCGCCCACCAGGTCGGCTTCTTGGCGAGCGCGCTCCTGTTTCAGGCGCTCCAGGGCTTTGTTACGCGCTTCTTCATCCACGTAAGTCACCACATACTGCGCAAAGTACAGCACACGGTCCAGGTTGCGGCGGCTTACATCCAGCAACAACCCAAGGTAGCTGGGCACCCGGCGCGTATACCACACGTGCGCCACTGGCGCCGCCAGGCGGATGTGCCCCATCCGCTCGCGCCGCACCGAGGACTTGGTGACCTCGACCCCGCACTTATCGCAAATGATGCCTTTGTAGCGGATGTTTTTGTATTTGCCACAATAGCACTGGTAGTCCCGCGTGGGGCCAAAGATCGCTTCGCAGAACAACCCATCTTTTTCTGGGCGCAAGCGGCGATAGTTGATGGTTTCCGGCTTGGTTACCTCACCGTAAGACCACGATTCAATCTGCTCAGGCGAAGCCAGACTGATGCGCAGCGCGCTAAAGTCTTTCGCGTCCAAGGATCTGCCTCAGCTTTCTCTAACTCTGCCGTTGATCACACAAACGGGGTTGGCGGCACCTCTACCAACGTTCCCAAAAACACAAACACGACGCATGATTTTTTATTCATGTGTCGCATCCGTCAGCGTACGCTTAAATATAGATTGACTATGCCTTCAGGTTGGATTATAGATAGCAAAAAATGCCAGGTCAAGGTGCAATTTCTGTGGGGTGCACCCTGTCCAGTGGCAGTTCGTCGTGTTTGCCCCGCATCGAACAGACAAGCAGTCCAGCACTGCTCCTATTTTGCCACAAGTCCGCAAGGCAGTACAATCATCCATACGATCTATTTTTTGCATCAGAAACAGCGTGGGCTGCAATGGGTGACTACCTGAACTTCGAACTGATGATCACCGCCCTGGAAGGGGGGCTATTTCGCGCTCAGGTGGCCGAGCACCCAACCCTGGATGACGACGCCCGGCCCGAGCACCTCTTCAGCCTTCCCTACGATGACGCCACGCTCCAGCGGATTATGCTGATCTTGAGCGGGCTTCGCCAGCCCAAAAATACCACACCAGAGGCCGTTGCCCGCCAATTTGGCGAGGCACTTTTCAGGGCTGTGTTTCAGCAGGATGTGCTGGCGGCCTATCAATCGGCCTACCGCGCCGCCGATGCCCGCAACGTGGGGCTGCGGGTTCGCCTGGACCTGAACCGGGCTGGTCCTTTGGCTACCCTACCCTGGGAATTTTTGCGGGACCCAGACTCAGATTATCTCGCGCTTTCCCGTAGCACCCCACTGGTCCGCTATACCAAGCGCTTCGTCAGCTTTTCGCGCGTGTCGCACAGTTTACCCTTGCGCATCCTGGTGATGATTTCCGCACCAAAGGACCTGCCACCAGTTGATGAAGCCCGCGAACGTGCCAATCTGGAGCAAGCCACCGCCCGCTTGCGCGAGCGTGGTCTGGTCGAGATCGAATATCTGGAAGATGCCTCGCTACGCACCTTGCAGCGGGTCTTTCGGGAACGGGATTTTCACGTTTTTCACTACATTGGCCATGGCCACTTTGATATTCAGAATGGCGTGGGCGCGCTGGCCCTGGAAGACCCCTACACGCACGAGAACGCGGTGCTGGTGCGCGGTGAGGCGCTCGCACGCGAACTGCACGAGGAACGCGGCATCCGCCTGGTTGTGCTGAACGCCTGCGAAGGGGCCGCCGGCGACACCCCTGGACCCCTTCAGCGGCGTGGCCTCCAGCATGGTTCAGCGCGGCATTCCCGCAGTGATTGCACAGCAATTCGAAATCAGCGACGAAGCCGCCATCGTCTTTTCTGAAGAGCTTTACCGGGCCATTGCAGAGGGCTTTCCGCTGGAAGCCGCCGTGGCAGAAGGGCGCCGCGCTGTCTCCGCCAACCTCCGCAACACGGAGTGGGCCACGCCGGTGCTCTATCTTTACGACAACGCCAACCGGCGTATTTTTGATTTCTCGCGCCGCCCCTTCTGGCAAACCGGGATTCCGCTACAGCGCGTGCCGCAGGTCACGCTGGCGGTGGTGGTGGGGCTGGTGGTGCTGGGCTTTGCGCTGGGGAGCCTGGGCCTGTTGGGCGATGGCCGGGGCGTGGGGGCTTTCTTTCCGCCCCCCACGGCCACCCCTATCCCTGATGTTGAGCTGGTGGTGCGCGATGTGCGCCTGTCGCCACGTAACCCCCAACCCGGCGAGCTGGTGGCCGTCTTCGTGGATATTGAAAACCAGGGCAGCGACCCCGCCCCGGCTTTTGTTTACGAATTTCAACCCAGTGTGCTTAATGAGGAGACGGTCATCCGCCGCGAGATTCGCGGCCTGGCAGCCGGCGGCGTGCTCTCAGACCAGCTCACCTATCGCTATCCCTGGTGGGGCACGTTTATCTCGCAGACCCGGGTCGGGCAGTTGCGCCCCAATGTTGGCTTTCTGGAGCAGGCCCGCGCCCTGGTCCCCGTACGCACCGACCTCACCCGCCCGCTCATCATTGACCCGGACGAGCCCCTGCCCGATGGGACCTTCATCCGCCGCAACCAACCCGCCCCGGCGCAAGCCTACGCCGAGTGGAGCCTCATCCTGAGCGCTACCGCCCCGACGGACCCTGCTTGCAGTGGGGCTGTGCCCTGGTTTAAGTTCGCGGGCATTTCTCAGGTGGCCCTGGGAACAGGCTTGCCCACAGACCCCACCCAGTGCGCCATGGTAACCCTGGTCCTGGCCATGCAGGAGCGTCAGGACAACAACCTCGCCGGCATCAGTGGCATTACGGTGACCTTTGCCCCCGGCAACGGAACCCGCCTTGTCCGCTTGTTCTCCGACCCTGCCGGGCAAGACCTGCTGGCCACCACTCAGGGCACGCTGGACCCGCGCCTGGGCCTAACCCTGACCAGCCAGCCGCGGCTCTTTGGCTTTGATCGCATCCAGCGCGTCGAGATCAGCGGTAGCGGTGGCGTGCTCAGCGTCACCGAGCTGGCCCTGCAAGCGCCCTAGCCGCCTGGCGTGGGGCACACCTGGTTGGCTTCTCGCCCCACAGCGACAATCGAGAGCCTCCGGTTAGAAACAGCTTCATCCTCCGCGATGATGGCCCCGCTATTGCGCAAGTTGAGCAGCCAGAGGTAATCCCAACGAGCGGGCGGGCTACCTGCCGGAAAGAGCGTGTTGCGCCGCTCCCGAAAGAGGGTAGCAAAGGGGTCTTCAAACACCGTTTCTGCCCAAATCTGGTATAGCCGCGAGGATTCATCTGCATTGAACGAACCTCCCAGCACCACCCGGTCCGGGTTGGCGGGGTCCGCCTGGGGCCCAAAGTGATTCCGCGCCACCACACTATACAACTCGTTCATTTGCTGAACCTGATCCTGCACCTGTTCATTCACCTGGCGCCCATCCACCGCTTCCAGCGGGTAATTGAGCCAGGCGTTGTAAACATGCAGGTCGCCGTTTTCGTCCAGGCGATAGCGCACATATTGGGCCGCAGCCTGCGCCCCTGGGCTGGTGAGCAGGTAGCCCTCTGCGTCGCTCACGCTCAGGCGGCTGAGCACCGCCAGCCCTTGCAGGTGTTCGTTCTGAGGGAAGAAAGTGACATTCATCTGGAGGCGATCCGCCAGCCAGTGTGCCTGATCAACGCTACCACTGACCAGCAAGCCGGTTTCTACCTCCTGCAACAGCACTACGTCTGCCCCGCTGCGCTGCAAAAGGTCCGCGACTTCCTCCAGATTTGGCGCAAAAAAGGTCGTGTACCCGCCGTGGATGTTCAGCGAGGCCACCCGTAGGCAGTCCACTGCCAGGGGGCGCCGCGTTGGCTCTGGCACAGCAGCCCGTGTTGCCCAGACCGTAACCACCAGCACCACTGCCAGCGATACAAAGGTCTCGACCAGGGTCCCACCGCGCCACGGGATCACCTGCCGCTCCAGGATCATCGGCAGACAGGCCAGCACCGCCGCCACCACCAGGGCACCGGGCAACCCGACCGTGGGCACGAGCGCGAATCCGCTGAGCAGCGCCCCGAGCAGCAGCCCCGGCAGCCAGCGTTCGCCGATCGGCGCATCCCGAGACCGTGGCCCCGTTGATGAGCGCCATGGCGTACGCGTCGTACGGGTTCATGGATGCGGCTCGGTTCGCGTTGCAAGCGGCGCCTCGGGGCGCTGCTTGGGAAGCGGCGATGGAGCAGCGATTGTTCGTCGAAGCTCTGGTCGACGTTTACGAAGGAGAGCGAACTCGTGCGCTCGGGAAGGCG